>JAISQP010000080.1 GCA_031274115.1 Synergistaceae bacterium | reverse complement strand
GCGAACGTCCTCTCGCTGGAGCTCGAAAGGGCGGACATAGCCGTTAAAAATGGACTGATTGTAGGCATTGGCGGCGATTACGCCGGTTTGAACGAGGAGGACGCGTCCGGGCGCGTCCTGATACCCGGCATGATAGACGGACACCTGCACATAGAGAGCGCCATGCTGACGCCGGTCTCCTTCGCCGCGGCGGTGCTGCCGCTTGGAACGACGACCGTCTTCCCTGACCCGCACGAGATAGCGAACACCTGCGGGCTTCCCGGCATAGAGTTCATGTGGAGGGAATCCCTCAGGACGCCGCTCGACGTCTTCTTCGCGGCGCCGTCCTGCGTGCCGGCCTCCGGATACGAAACGCCGTATCAGGAGATCGACACGCTCCAGATGATGGAGTGTTACTACAGGGGCTGGTGCGGCCACATGGGCGAGATGATGAACTTCCCCGGGGTAATCGCGGGAGACGAGGTGATCTGGAGCAAAATAACGGCCGCGTGGAATATCGTCAAGACGGCCCACTTGCCAAACGTTCTCGGCAAAGATCTCAACGCGTACCTGATCTCGCGCTGCGACGGAGACCACGAGAGCAACTTCGCCGACGAGGCGCTCGAAAAACTGCGGCGAGGCGTCTGGGTTATGATGAGGGAAGGCGCGACGGAGCACAACCTCGAGGATGTGGCGAAGATCATCCTGGAGGACGAGGCGCGCTACGCGAGGTGCATGGCTGTGAGCGACGACCTCACAGCGAGCCACATACTGTTCAACGGCCACATGGACCATAAAGTCAGGCTCCTGACGGAAATGGGCGTGAGACCGCTCGTCGCGCTCGCGATGGTCACGATAAACCCGGCGAATTATTTCCGCGTCTGGGACAGAGGCGCCATAGCCCCAGGGAGGATCGCGGACATTGTCATGGTCAACTCGGTCGAGGAGTGCCGCGCGTTGAAAGTCTGGAAGCGCGGACAGCTCGTGGCGGAGGAGGGCGCGCCGCTCTTCTCCATCTTCGCGCCGCTCCCGTCTGATCTGCCGAGGATGGAGACAATGTCTCTCAGAGTCACGAACGATTCGTTTAAAATCGAGTCGAAACCCGGAAAAAATATCAGGGTAATAGGCGCTCTTCCGGGGACAGTCCTGACGAAGCATTTAATAACGCGCCCTCTGGAGTCGGACGGATATTTAGTCTCCGACAGGGAGCGAGACATTCTCAAGATAGCGGTCGTCGAAAAAAATCAGCGGAGCGGACGCGTCGCCATTGGATTCGTAAATGGCTTTGGACTCAAAAAAGGCGCCATTGCCTCATCGGTGGCGCACGACGCCCACAACTTCGTGACGGTCGGGGCCGACGACGCCTCTATGAGCACCGCCATGAACTACCTCCTGGAAAACGGAGGGGGGCTGGTCGCGGCCGAAGGGGATAAAATACTCGCGTCTCTGCCCCTTCCCATCGGAGGACTCATGAGCAACCTGGACCCAGCGACGCTGTCGACCACGACATCGAAGATTATAAAGACCGCCGAGGAACTCGGGACGAAGCTGCCTCAGCCATTCATGACGCTGAGTTTTCTGTCGCTCTCGGTAATACCCGAGCTCAAGCTTACGGACCGGGGCTACGTAAACCCGTCCGAGGGGCGTCTGCTGGAGCTTTTCGAGTAGCGCGCGGTCTTCCATACGCAAGAAGATATACCACTGAGACGGAGGGGTTTTTAGTGAACGAGTGGCTTGAAAAACGGTTCAAACTGACGGAGCGGCGTACCGATGTCCGCACGGAGATAACGGCCGGGATAACGACGTTTATGACTATGGCGTACATAATATTCGTCAATCCCAGCATACTGTCGGAGACGGGGATGCCCTTCGGGGCGCTCGTCGTCTCGACCTGTGTCGCTGCGGCGCTGGCGACGTTCCTGATGGCGTTTATCGCGAACTATCCTGTGGCGCTCGCGTCAGGCATGGGCCTGAACGCGTTTTTTGCCTTCTCGGTCGTGCTAGGCATGAAAGTTCCGTGGGAGACGGCCCTGACGGCGGTCTTCGTCGAGGGAATCATCTTCATACTGCTCACCTTGACCAAAGTTCGGGAGAGCGTCGTAAACGGGATACCGATGTCGCTCAAAAACGGCATATCGGCCGGAATAGGGCTTTTTATCGCTTTCATCGGCTTTCAGGGGAGCGGTATAGTGGTCGCGAACGACGCCACGCTCGTGGCGGGCGCAGGGCTCAAGGACAACCTTCCCGCCATACTGACGCTGTTTGGGCTGGTCCTGATAGGGGCTCTCGAAACTCTCAAGGTGCGGGGGGCCATTCTGTGGGGCATAGTCGCTACGACGGTCCTGGCCATACCCCTGGGAGCGGCTCGCATCCCCGAAGCCATCGTCTCCGCGCCGCCCTCCATCGCGCCGATATTCGCAAAGTTCGATTTTTCGGCGGTAAGTTTTAACCTGAGCGACCCGGCGGCAGCGAACTTCTGGATAATAGTTTTTACGTTCTTTTTTGTGGATTTCTTCGACACCGTAGGCACGCTCGTAGGCGTCGCGAACCGCGCCGGACTGCTCGATGAAAACGGCCGCCTTCCCAACGCGCGCGGCGCACTCCTGGCCGACGCGATTGGAACGACCGCCGGCGCAGTCCTGGGCGTCTCCACAGTGACCTCGTACGTCGAGAGCGCAAGCGGCATCGGAGTTGGCGGGCGAACTGGCCTGACCTCCCTCGTCACTGGCATTCTCTTCATCCTCGCCATATTCTTCAACCCCATAATCAGCATAGTCCCAACCTGCGCTACTGCCCCCGCG
>JAISQP010000073.1 GCA_031274115.1 Synergistaceae bacterium | reverse complement strand
AGCGCCTTCGCGACTAACGCGCGGTTTCGCGGCATCCAATATTGCAGGAGCGCGCGTTGCATTTTCTTCTCTTCGTCCGTTTTGGCGACGTATACTCTCTCGCCGGTGAAGGGGTCGATCTCCGTATGGTACATGCAAGCCGCGGGGGTTCCCGGCGTGGGCGCGAACTCCTGGACCTGCTCCGGCCGAAACCCGGCCGCCTTCAGGAATAGAGCGAGTTCGAGAGATTCCTCGAGCCCGCACCCGGGATGCCCGGACATGAAATACGGCGTCAAAAATTGTTTTTTCCCCAGACGCTTATTTGCCTCCCTGAACGCCGCTATGAATTTTTCAGTCGTCTTTTTCAGCGGTTTTTTCATGCGCTCGAGAACCCCGGAGCTGCAGTGCTCCGGCGCTATTTTGAGCTGGCCGCTGACGTGATGGGAGCAGAGTTCCTCCAGAAACGCCCCTCCCTCAGGGTCGGCCAGAATGTAGTCGTATCTCAGACCGGAGCGAACGAAGACCTTTTTTACTCCCGGCAGAGCCCGAACTGCCCTCAGGAGTTCGATAAACTCCCTGTGGCTTATCGATAGAGACTCGCAAGGTCCTGGGAATAGACAGGATTTCCCCCGGCATGGTCCGTATAAGGCCGATTTTTTACAGGGCGGCGACATGAAGTTCGCTGTCGGGCCTCCAACGTCGTTGATATATCCCTTGAACTCAGGCATGGCGGCAAGCGTCCTGGCCTCGCGCAGCATACTTTCCTTTCCGCGAGGTTGAATCACCCTTCCCTGGTGAGACGTTATGGCGCAAAAAGCGCACTCGCCAAAACAGCCGCGATGGCTGGTTATGCTGAACAGGACCTCCGACAGCGCTGGGATTTCTTCTTCATACGAAGGGTGGGGACGCCTCGCGTAAGGAAGCTCGTAAATCCTGTCGAGCGCCTCTTTAGACATCGGGGGCGGCGGCTGATTATGCACGACCATCCATGGGCCATTGTCCTGGATCATGGCCCTTCCGTCAGCAAAGTTCTGCTCCATGTAAAAGATCCTGAACGCCTCCGCAAAGGCCTTTTTGTCCCCGCGAACCGTCTCGAACGACGGAAGCTCCAGAGCGGCGCCGGCGGCGTCCCTCTCGTGCGTCTTCCAGCACGTACCCGGAATGTCCCTTACGCTCCTTATATCCACGCCGGAGGCAAGACGGGCTGAGACAGCCTCCAGGGCGCTCTCGGCCATGCCGTATATCAGCAAGTCCGCTCTACTGTCGACCAGAATGGAGCGCCGGACGTCGTCAGACCAGAAGTCATAGTGGGCGAACCTTCGCAGACTGGCCTCGATGCCTCCTATCACGAGAGGAACATCCTTCCATAGCTCCCTGACCCTGTTGCAGTACACGATGGTGGCCCTGTCAGGCCTGAGACCGGGCCTGCCGCCCGGAGAGTACGCGTCGCGCCCTCTGCGTTTGCCCGGCGAGGAGTAGTTAGAGAGCATCGAGTCCAGATTTCCGGCGGCCACCAGGACCGCGAGGCGCGGTCTTCCCAATCTGCCGAAGTTCTCCGCGCTCCGCCAGTCCGGCTGAGCGATAATCCCTACCCTATAGCCAAGCGACCCGAGAAACCTGGAGACTACGGCGTGCCCAAAAGTCGGATGATCGACATAGGCGTCGCCGACTATGCACAAAAAATCAAGCTCCCGCCACCCAAGGCGCTCCATCTCATCTCGGGTAACCGGGAGAAATTCAGACCGCGTCATAAGGAGGTTATTCTAACTACATCTTCATGGGCGACATTTCGCGAGAGTTCTTTCACGGTGCGGTCATAGAGCGGATGTCTCCAGTCGGGCGCTATTTCCGCGAGCGGCATGAGGACAAAACCTCGCATACTCATCAAAGGGTGCGGTATCTTGAGTCTCTTATCCTCAAAGATCAGGGATTCATAAAAGATCATATCTATGTCGATCTCTCTCGGGCCCCATCGAGCTCTTTCGAGCCTGCCGATTTCCTTCTCTATTTTTTTGGACTCGTCTAGGAATTCGAGCGGCGCCATTTCCGTCACCAATATAACACAGGCGTTCAGAAACCGAGGCTGGCTAACCCTGCCCCAGGGGGCAGTCTCGTAGACGCTGCTCCGCGCCGCGATATCGCCGGTTCTCTCCGACATCGCATTTACGGCGCGCCTCAGATACTCCAGTCTGTCCCCGACGTTCGCGCCAAGGCTGAGCGCGACTTTATTCATTTCTCCGCCTCCTTATCGCATCCGCCGTTTCGACGACGCGCCTGTTTTCCATGACGTCATGCACACGGACTATCTCGACTGATTCGATAGCGCAGAGCGCGGAGACCGCGAGCGTCCCCTCGAGGCAAGCCGACATATCAAGGCCGGCGTCCTCCATAATCTTGCCGATGAAGCCCTTTCGTGACGCTCCTATCAGGAGCGGCAGGCCAAATTTTTTGAGAACGGCTATATTCGCGAGGATATCCAGGTTGTCCTCGCGCCTCTTGCCAAAACCAACGCCCGGATCCAGGATAATTCTCGATTCCCGCACTCCGGCGCCAGTGAGCAGTGAAATTTTCTCTTCGAAGAAATCGGCGAGTTCATCCAAAAAATCGTCGTAACGCGGCGAAATTTGCATGACGTCCGGCGTACCCTTCGTGTGCGTCAGCACATACGGCGCTTCGGCGTCCAACAACAGCTCAATCATTCCGGGCGCTTCGTCCGGAAGCAGAAGCCCTGATACATCGTTTACAATATCCGCCCCAGCTTCGAGAGACCTTCTGGCAACTTCAGCCTTTCGAGTATCGACCGATATGGGAACTTCAGGCATCGCGTCCCTGACAGCCTCAATTACCGGGATGACCGCCGCCGTCTCCTCACACGCCGGGACGCTCAACGCCCCGGGCCGGGTCGACTCCGCTCCAATGTCCAGAATATCGGCGACGGCGCAAACCATCTCCGCCGCCGTCCGCACCGCTTCGTCAGGCCTGGAGAGCCTGCTCGGGGCAAAAAACGAGTCCTCGGTCACGTTAATTATTCCCATCACAAGTGTCCGCCCGAACAGGAGCGACCTCCCTCCAGACAGGCGCATCCGCCGCGCTTCAGTCATGACTCGCGCCGCCTGACCGCCCAGGGGCGAGGTCATGGCAAAGGCGCGAACTTATAGCTGCCTTTTGCCTCAGGATCACGCTCGAGGCGCCCAATGCCCGGATAGGCTATGTGCATTCCGGCTACTGGTATTTTCCTCTCAAAAACATATTCTATGATAGATTTTCTCACCGCGGCCGCCTGTTTCGGGTCAGAGTCGTACGTGACCGAAACTCCGGGGCGCGGCGCCTGTATCGCCATCGCGTGAGTGACGTCGCCCCATATCAGAAGCCTCTCGCCGCCTGACTCTATCATGAAGACGGTATGTCCTGGAGTGTGTCCGTAAGCGGAGATAGCCCTCACTCCCTTCAAAAGCTCCGGCCCGGAGTCTGAAAGCTCTCCGGGGGCTATCAGCTCGACTCTGCCCTCATACCCCAGGAGAGCCTGTCTCACCGACTGCGACCATTCGTACTCCAGCTTCGCTATGTAAACTTTCGCTTTCTGGAACGCCGGCGACCCGTCTCTCACGAGACCCCCAATGTGGTCTCCATGACTGTGCGTTATCAGTATCGCGCCGACATCGTCCGACGCTATCCCGATTCGCTCCAGGTTGTCGAACAGTTTTCTGCCGTAACCGGTATCTATGAGCGTTATTCCCTCTGGCGAACGAAGCGCGAACGCATTGACAGCGGATGGGTACTTTCCTGACGGGATGAACTTCTTGAGATCCGCTGAGGACGCGCCAATCAAAATCGACGGGTCTCCATCGCGCTGAACCTCAGAGAGCATGAAGATCTCTACGTCTCCAATTTTCGTCCTATATATGTCATTTCCTTCTCCCTCCGCGGCCAGGCACTCCACGGAGAGCGTAAGCGCGACCAGAAAGATCGCGCCAAAAGCAATAAACAGCATGTCCCGCACAATCACCGCCTCCTCCGCAAAACCATCAAGTGCTGGCGCATAAGGCTTCGCCGCACTCCCAATCACCGATCCTCCCGAGGAGCCACTCCGACATCGGGTGGCGTCCAAAGCCAAGATACGAAGCCGTTTGAAGATGCAGGCACTTCACGAAGACGCGGCTCTTCGAATATCTCATCCCGCCGGCGCCTCTGCCGCAGATCGCCCGAAACACCGCGCTATGGCGCATCCGCAAAAAAGCCCTCTCGGACCGCGCAATCATCGAGAGCCTGAGAACAGCGTGCATCAAGTGATATTCAACCCAGTCATTCCATCGAACTTGCGACGCCCGCTCCATTTCAGGAATGCCTCCCTCCGATTCCATGCGTCCGACAATCTTGAGAAGATGCGGACAGACGAGCCAGAACGAAGTCGGGAAAGGCTTCATATTCCTCAGGGGCTCGCACAGCAAAACCTGAGGAAAACCATACCGACACCTGTGCGCGACGCCTCTTATCAGAGATTTTGAAAAATTTTCGCTCCGTCCCCTCAAAACCGGGGCGTCGCAATCCCGGAAAGGGGTAAAAAATATCGAAGGGTGTGCTCCGAGCGCCTTCGATGCTTTTTTATAATTCTTATAGTTTTTCACTTCTTGCCGGAGCGTCTCTTTCCGCTCCTTGAGTCTTTGATTTTGCTGTTTAAATCAGCAATTTTTTCATCGCTCTGCTTCATAAAGGATGTCAGTTTTTTTTCGAAGTCCTCCTCCCGCCGAACTGGACGCTGCTCCTTTACCTGCAACGCTTTTATTGAAAGGTCGATCCGTCCTTTTTCATCGATCTTGATGACCTTTGCCGTAATCTCCTGGGCAGGCGTTAAAACATCCTCCACCTTTTTGACAAAGTTATAGGACAGCTCCGATATGTGGATCATCGCTTTCTGTCCGCCCTCCAGTCTGATAAAGGCGCCGTAAGGAGCAATATGCTCAACGGTTCCCGTAAGAACATCGCC
>JAISQP010000023.1 GCA_031274115.1 Synergistaceae bacterium | reverse complement strand
GGCGAGGTCCGCGTGTACGGAGACGTTTTCGTTCGACGTGAACGAACTCGGCACGGCGCTGGTGTTCACCGAGTCGAGCTTCGCCGCCGCCGCGACATTTATCACGAAGGTGTCGCCAGCCGAAAGACCGGCCGTGTTTATATTCAGCGATGTGAAATCAATGTCTCCAAGATCATAAGACCCGGGGCCTATGTATATGAAGCCCGAAGCCAACGAAACCGGCGTTACCCCGTCTCTGTGATACACGCTGCTCGCGGTGACGGAGAAATTGTTGCCCCCATTGTAAGTGAAGAGAAGCGACGCGTTTATGTCGTTCTGCTTCGCCACCTGCGCGTCTGTCACGACGCTGCCGCCGGACATGCCGTTCGCGAAGTGGTACGTCGTGGCCTCGCCGAAATAAGCCTGCCCGTACCACGCCTTCTCCCCGCTGCCCCCCATCTGCCACGCGGTGTTATCTCCAGCACCGGGCCGCTGGCCGTAACGGAAAGCCGAATCGTCGCTTATTGCGCCGAATTCTATATGATGATGCACGGTCTCAAAACCATTCGGCCCTCCAGCGGTCCTTACCATCTGGTTTATCGACTCCGCGCTCCCTTGTTTCAGGCTGTTTTGTTTGAAGTTGTACGTCACCGGCGTCGCGACGCCGGTTTTTGCGTCGTAAAGTTCAACTTTCAACGTCTCCGCGTTGCCGACCACCTTCGCGTTCGAGAAGCGCATCCACGAGTCGCCGGCAGCGAGAGTACCGGAAACGTCAAAGTTTTTGTAGAAACCGGCCAGATCGGTTCCGGTAAGTTGTGCGTTTATAGCCGCAGCCGCAGCCGAAGGGGTTGAGCCGTCGACCCAATAAGCGACCTGTTTGTGGTCTAGCTGGATATTCGATCCGTCATCCTTGTTGCCCTCCCAGGATATAGTAAGGTTCACTTTATCGTAGGCTTGGAGCTGGCGCGAGTCTTTCGATCCTCCATTAGCGTTCAGAATAAAATCAGTATCTGTGAAGAGCGCTGGTTGTGATGCCACGGCATAAGTTACTCGCAGGTTATATGCGGCGTTGTCGTTCACTAGCACGATTTCGCCTTCATGGGGATTGCCGGGGTCGCTCCACTCGGCATGCAGGCCGTGTAGGGTAGTGTCTGTAGGATTGCTTGTATTGTAAGCTGCGATCTGGGCGTTTATGTAGGCAATAGCGTCGTCGACGCTGGAATTGGCCGGTATTACGATATCCAATTTAGATGAAGCGCTGCCGGTGCTTGCGCTCTCGCTGAGGAAGGTTCCCCCTCTATGCGCCTCGTTGTCGGTAGGCCATAATTCAGCACCTACCGAGCCGAGGGTCGAGTTATCTATGGTGATCTTGTACCCGGAGTTGTAAGTATTGTTGTCGAGTGCGAGCCGATTCCCTGCCGCCGGATTGAATAAATTATTGCCATAAGCGTCGTTGAAGGATAAACCGTCTCCCTGCATAGCGGGTGTAAGCGCCTGGTCGAGCGCGGTTTCGATGCCATTTATGCCAACGCTGTTTACCGGGACCAGGAGGTCGTAGTCTTCCCACACGCTATTTGTTGCGTTTAACCCGACAGCGTTTCGCGAAATCGTCATTGAGCCGTTGTTCAGTTCGGTTATCGCGGAGCCGGAGAGCGTAATGCTGTATTTAGACCCGTTATTAACGCTGAGTTGAGAAAGCCCGCCCGGGTTGGTAGTCGCTACCGTTACGCCGCTTACGCCAAGCTGACCGGTATTCGTGCCCGTCAGCCAATCCTCAATTTCGGTAGCGAGATCGGAGAGACTCATCTGGCCTGCGTTTAACGGCGTGGATGTGCTGTAATTGTGATATATGTCGTCGCCGATTAGCGGAGTGCTTTCGTTATAGGCAATAGATTTGCTCGCCAGACCGAGATCATTCGCTATGCTCCCAGGGCCCCCATTGAATGTTATCGAATAATTATCGTTTACTTGAGTTAAAACGAGATGTCTGGCATCAGAAGCTCCTGTGGCGGTAACGCTTATGCCGATGACGTTTCCCGCAATAGTAGGTCCCGGAGGAGCGTCGAGCGGCGTCGCGAATGCGCTGTTGATAGCTGTCGCTATTTGATCGATGTTCATACCCAACAGTCCGCTTATGGTCCTGGTATTTTGATAGTCATAAAAAATACTGCCGGTATCGTCATCAAGGTTTGTAATACTTGATTGAAGACCCAACGTGGCCTGAGCGCTTCCTCCGATCGTGAGATCATCCCCTGTGGTATTAAATATCGTAAGAGTTGCGACATCATCATCGGGGGACGTCGTCATGAAAACTGTTACACCTGTCCAACCTGCCGTATTAAGAGCAGTGTTTATTTCATCACGCGCTTGTCGCATATCCAATCCGCCTATGGGGATTGTTATATTGCCATGAACAGAGCTTTGAAATACGATGTCCTCTCCGCTGTCAAAGTGGAACGTTGAATCGTAAGAGATCGTGTCCTCCGTCGCCGCATAGGTTATAGTTGCGTCTACCACCGCCGTTGCCGCAGTCTCATAATCCAGATTCACGGTCATGACTTCGTTCGGCTGAGTCGTGTAATCAGTTGTATATACACTCAAAGTTCCGTCAACTTTGTCGGCCGCATCAATGCTGTCTACAGCGTAGTGAGTGTAGACATTCATTGCGTTATCGTCGACCGCCTCTATCCCGGAGATGTCCGCGGAGGTATCTTGGGCTGTTGTCGTAGTGGTTGCCGTTGTGTTGTTGGCGACGTCTGCCACGAATGCCGCGTCGAGGTCGTTGTTATCTATCACGTTTCCGCTGCTGTCCGTGCGGGTGCTCTCGTTGACGCCGAGCACCTCTCCGTCGCTCTCGTCGAACGTGGCCATCATCGGCACGTTGTCGGTAACGCGGATCGCGTACTCGCCTGGGGCCAGATTCGCGAAGTTCGTCGCGTCGACTGAGGCGCCGACCCCGGCGCTACCTGTTGATTCGTCCGCGTACTCGACGCCGCCGTGGTAATACTTGACCCCCCCGAACGGAGAGCCGAGCGTCTCGATCCTCCAGACGCCCTCGACCATATTGAGGACGTCGAGGGCCAGGAGGCCGGAGAACGGGTCAGTCACAACGCTGCTCTCGTGCGTCCCGTGCTTCAGGTACATGATGTTCGACTTCTGCACCTGCTCGACGCCGTTCTGAAGTTTTTCGAACGTTATCTTGTAATTCCCCTCCGCGTTTACGGTCTGTCCGAATATGTCCTTCGAGAGGAGAGACCGGGAGACCAGGACGCCGATGTCGGACGTTGACGCGCTCCACAGCAGGGACGCGTCCCCGTTCAGTATCTTCTTCTTGTTGAACTGTGTCTGGGTGGCGATATCGTTGACCTGTTTTATGAGTTCGACGACCTCGAGCTGAATATAACCGCGATCCTCGGCGGTGAGGGTGTCGTTTGCCGCCTGTACGCAGAGTTCTCTCATTCGCTGCATGATGGAGTGGATTTCGTTAAGCGCGCCCTCGGCGGTCTCAAGGAGGGGAGATGCCGTCCTGCGCGTTGCGGCTTGCCTGGTCGAGCCCTCTTATCTGGGCCGTCATCTTCTCCGAAATAGCCAGCCCCCCCGCGTCATCAGCGGCGGAATTTATACGAAGGCCCGTAGCGAGCTTCCCGATTGCCTTGGAGAGCTGCGAATCCATCCTCGATTTCGCGTTGTACGAAATCAAGGACATGATGTTGTTATTGATTCTCAATCGTTTTCACACCTCCGTGTGTGAATCGAGAAAAACTTCCGTGTTTTTCTGAGCATAGAAATCCAAAGAGCGATATTCGTCCTATAGAAATCTGAGTAAATATTACAATATTTATTACGGCGAGTAAAGGCCCCTAAAAAGCCCGCGATGCAATTCCCTCAAAAGCGGCGCGTTCTTCGCGTTCGGCAAATTTTTTTTCGGGGTTTGCCCCTCCTCAGGCTGGAATCCGAACCGAAGCGTCCTTATATCGGATGTCCTGTTTTCGGCGGGGCGGTCGGGCGCCGGAATAATATCAGGGTTTTAATCGTCCCTAAAACCACAGGTTCAAGACCGTGGGTTCCACCCACACCCGCAAGGGCGCCAGCTCCCTTAGCGGGATTGTCCTTTTATGCTAAAATCATGTATTCGCGTATCGTAATTTTAAAGACAGCGGGGGATGATGGCGTGGCGGAGGGGATTCACACATTAATAGACCGGGATTTCGACGGACTCGTCCGGGATCTGAGGGGGCTTCTGGCTATTCGCAGCGTTCTCGACGAGGAGAGTTCGTCCGGCGAACGCCCGTTTGGGCCGGGCACGGCGGAGGCGCTGGGATATTTCCTCGCGATAGCGGAGAGGCTTGGGTTCAGGACGAGGAACATAGACAACATGGTCGGCTATGCCGAGGCTGGCGATGGGCCGCTGTTCGCTGTGCTGGCGCATCTCGACGTGATGCCGGAGGGCAAGCTGGAGTCCTGGCGTTTCCCTCCCTTCGGCGGGGTGATCTCTGACGGCAAGCTGTACGGCAGGGGCGCAATCGACGACAAGGGGCCGGCAGTCTCCGCCCTTTACGCCGTAAAAGCCCTTCGCGACTCCGGGGCGAAGCTCTCCCGCAGGTTTCGCGTCATTGTCGGCCTTGACGAGGAGAGCGGTTCACGCTGCATGGAGCGCTACAATCTGTCGGAGGAGGCGCCGGAGGCCGGCTTCTCCCCCGACGCGAATTTTCCGGTGGTAAACGCCGAGAAGGGAATGCTCCGCTTTGCCCTGAAGAAAAAGATCGACCCATTCAGCGTGAAGGGCGTCCCGGAACTGCTCGACATTTACGGCGGGACGAGGCTGAACGTGGTCCCGGACGAGCTTAACGCGTTTTTCAAAGGCGCCGCCGCCGGGAACCTGGAGAGGGTATTCCTTCCAATCGGAGCTTCCGTGGCGAACGCCGGCGGCGGGGTTCTGCTGACCGTGAAGGGCGTCGCGGCTCACGCGATGGCGCCGTGGAAGGGCGAGAACGCGATACAGAAATTCCTCTCCGCGCTCGACGAGCTGGACTTCGGTCCGGTGGCGCTTCACCTCGAGCTTATGAAACTTCGCGGCCTCTTCGGCAGCGAGACCGGGGGCGAGAGCCTCGGTATCGCGTGCCGTGACGGCATATCCGGCCCGCTCTCCTGCAACCTCGCCCTGATATCCCTGGACGGCGGCGCGCTTACCGTGAAGTGCGACGTCCGCTATCCCGTGACGGTCGACGGAAAGTCCGTCACTGACGGGCTGGCCGCGGCCGCCGGGTCGATCGGCTGGGATCTGGATATACTGAACGTCTCCCCTCCGCTTTTCGTGGCGCCCGACAGCGCGCTGGTGAAGACTCTTCTCGACGCGTATGAAGCCGTGACGGGCGAACGCGGCGAGCCGTTCGCCATCGGCGGCGGCACGTACTGCAGGTCGATGCCGAACACCGTCAGCTTCGGCGGTCTCTTCCCCGGCGAGGAGGAACTGGCCCACCAGGCGAACGAGTACATTGCGCTGGAGTCCCTGCGCAAGATGACCCATATATACGCAGAAGCTCTGTCGCGATTTTAGTGTGCTGGGTTTGGGACGGAGTCCCAAGAACGAGAGCGCCTCGCTCCTGGCAGCCCAAAATCGAGGCCGGTCAGAACGCGGAAAACCCGACGCCGATCAGGAAGTAAGTCACAGCGCCCACCACCACGCCGTAAAGCAGGAAGGGCCAGAAGGTCTTTTTGATGATATCCCCCTCACGGTTCGAAAGACCTACGACCGCGCACACCGCTACGACGTTGTGGACGCAGATCATGTTGCCCATGGCGCCGCCCGCGGCCTGGGCCGACACGATCACTATCCGGGAGAGCCCAAGCTGACTGGCGGCGTCCCACTGGAACATGCCGAAGAGCATGTTCGACACGGTGTTGGAACCGGTGATAAAGGCCCCGAGACCGCCCACATAAGAGGCGCACAAGGGCCATATGCCGCCGAAAAGAT
>JAISQP010000111.1 GCA_031274115.1 Synergistaceae bacterium | reverse complement strand
CGAAGCCGATAGCGATTCTCGAGCTGGGAGTCTCCGATCCGGATGGGACGGACGATAAACCGGAATGGATAAGGGAAGCGTTTTCAGCAGTCTCGTCCGGCCGTTACCCGAGGCTGAAGGCTGTTTCATGGTGGAACAAAGTTTTCAGACCGGACGGAAAGCGTTCGACATTGGAGATTGACAGCAGCACTGAGAGCCTCGAAGCATACCGTGACGGGGTTCTGAACCTCGAGGACGAGGCCCGGTGGGGCGTCAGGTGAGAAAACGCCCCTTCGCGGCGGTCATTGAGCGGTCAAGGGGGAACGTTATCAGACGCATAGCTTCTGTGTCCATAAACTTTAAAAGGACGTTTTAGCGATTTAATCAGCCTTCAAAGATTTGTCAAAAATAATTTGACTTGTCTTGACAATTACGCCGGAGACTGATAATCTTTTTTTGTTGACCGAGCGCTTAGCACTCGACAATCATGAGTGCTAATAAAAAGAGTTCGAGTTGGAGGATGACGGAGATGCTGACTGAACGCCAGTTGGAGGTGTTGCTCTCGGTGGTATATGAGTTTATCGAGAGCGGTGAGCATGTTGGCTCTCGTACCCTGTCCAAGCGCTACCTGACAGGCAGGAGCGCGGCTACCATCAGAAACGAGATGGCCGACCTGGAGGAGATGGGGTATCTCATGCAACCGCACACTTCGTCCGGCAGAGTTCCGACAACGCGAGCTTACAGGCTGTTCGTCGACTCCGTCCTTCAGCGGAGGAAAACAAGAGAGCAGCACTCCATGGAGTGGGTGGAGAACCTCAAGGCTCACAGAAACGGTCTGAAGGAGCCCTTACGTCCGCGTCCGAGCTTCTCTCTCAACTTTCGCAGTACGTTGGCGTGGCGGCGGTAACACAGTTGAAGAAGACTCGTCTCAGCAAAATAGATTTTATCAGAGTAGACACGTCGAACGTGTTGCTTCTGGTGGTTTTGGAGGGTGGAATAGTTCACCACAAAATAGTGGGAATGCCGTACGACCTATCGCAGGATTCGCTAGAGGACTTGACCCGCAGGATTAACGCCCTTGCCGGTCACGAGTGGGGCGAGGTTCGCTCGACGCTTCAGAGTTACATAATGCAGGAGTTGGGAAGGTATGCGGACTCTTGCAGAGAGGCTCTCGGCGAGCTCGACAGGATTCTTGACGGGGAGCGCGCGACGCTCTTCACCGGGTCGCTCGTCAATCTCTTCAACGTTCCTGATTTTCAGGATATCGGCCGTTTCCGGGCGCTCTTCTCGATTCTCGAGCAGGAGGACAGCCTCCTTGACCTCATGAGGAAGTGCAACACGACCGACGGCATCGGGGTGATGATAGGCGAAGAAAACGATATGCCCGAGATGGAGAACTGCGCGGTCGTTCTCTCCTCTTCCAGCTCGGAGGGTCAGAAGACGATGCTCGGGGTAATCGGTCCGAAAAGAATGAATTACGAAAAAGTCATATCAGTGCTGGACAGGGTCTTGCGAGATATTGTCAACTGTTCCGGCGAAAACGAAGGAGATCGATAAATATGTCCACTGACAAAAATGAGCCCCGCGAGGAGCGTTATTCGCACTTGAAGGGCCAGGAACCTGATGATAATAAATGCGCCGGCAGCGGCGCGGCAAGTGACCCGGGGGCAATCGCCGATGCGGCCGGAGAATCCGGCAGCGGCGCCTCAGCGTTAACGGGCGATATCGAGGAGATGAAACGACTTCTGGAAGCAGCGATAGCCGAGACGGCCCGTTTTCGCGATGAAGCGGCGCGGGCGAAAGCCGACTTTTATAACTATAGGACGAGAGTCGAACGCGACCGCGCGAGGGACAGAACCTTGGCGGCGGAAGGCGCAGTGGACGCGCTTATCCCTGTCCTGGACAACCTCGACAGGACGCTGCACGCCGTCCCGGACAAGGAGTCGCCGCTCTATAAAGGCGTATTGATGGTGCAGCGGCAGTTCTTCGGCGCGCTGCAAAGTCTCGGGCTGCAGGTGATTGAAACAGCCGGTCCGTTCGATCCCTCTCTGCATGAGGCCGTGATGGCGGTGGAGGTGGACGACGCGGGAGAAGACGGCAAGATACTGGAGGAGCTTCACAGAGGGTATCGGCTCGGGGAAAAAGTTCTTCGAGCGGCTCAGGTGAAAGTGGGAAGGTTGAGGAAGGGTTGATCGGATTGACGGAACGGTATTTTCAGCCCTCTATCAATGAATCGGCTTCTCCCTGAATTGGTTTTTCCCGTATGGATGCCGCGACACTCTTATACATATATTCGGAAGGAAGGTAATTTGAATGGCTAAAGCAACCGGAAAGATAATAGGAATCGACCTCGGCACCACAAATAGCTGCGTCGCTGTCAAAGAGGGTGATAATATAACAGTCATCCCGAACTCGGAGGGCAACAGGACTACCCCGTCGGTGGTGGCTTTCGCCAAGGAGGGCGAACGCCTCGTCGGGCAGCTTGCGAAACGCCAGGCGATAGTTAATACCGATCGCACGGTCATCTCCATAAAGAGGAAGATGGGGACGGACCACAAGGTAAAGATAGACGACAAGGGCTACAGCCCGCAGGAAATATCGGCGATGATCCTTCAGAAGCTCAAGAGGGACGCGGAAGAGTATCTGGGCGCGACAGTCTCCCAAGCGGTCATCACCTGCCCTGCCTACTTTACCGACGCTCAGAGGCAGGCTACGAAGGATGCCGGAACGATAGCCGGTCTCGAGGTTCTGAGGGTCATTAACGAGCCTACGGCGGCCTGTCTGGCGTACGGCGCCGATAAAGAGGGCGAGCACAAGATACTGGTCTTCGACCTGGGAGGAGGAACCTTCGACGTCTCGATCCTCGATGTCGGGGAGGGAGTCTTCGAGGTTCTCGCTACCTCCGGCGACAATATGCTCGGTGGTGACGACTGGGACAGCAAGATAGTCGACTGGATGGCCGGCGAGTTCAAAAAGAGCGACGGCGTAGATCTCAGGAAAGATCGCATGGCCGTCCAGCGCCTTCGCGAGGCCGCAGAGAAGGCGAAGGTCGAGCTCTCGTCCATGGCGGAAACAACGATATCCCTGCCGTTTATAACAGCGGACCAGAACGGTCCGAAGCACCTGGAGCTCACCCTCACAAGGGCGCGGTTCGAGGACCTCACGAGGGATCTTCTGGAGCGCGTGGTGAAGCCGACGCAGTCCGCGCTGAAAGACGCGGGGCTTTCCGCATCCGACGTGGACAAGATACTGCTGGTCGGAGGGTCTACCCGTATGCCGATGGTGCAGAAGAAAGTAAAGGATCTGCTCGGCAAGGACCCGACCAAGGGGATAAACCCCGATGAATGCGTCGCTATCGGCGCCGCTCTCCAGGGAGCGGTCCTCTCCGGAGAGCACAAGGACATTGTCCTTGTTGACGTCACCCCTCTTTCACTTGGGCTGGAGACGATGGGCGGGGTCTTTACCAAGATCATCGACCGCAACACGGCGATCCCGGCTTCCAGGAGCCAGGTCTTTACGACGGCGGCAGACAACCAGCCTCAGGTGGAGGTCCACGTTCTGCAGGGAGAGCGGTCGATGGCGGCGGACAACGTGACGCTGGGCAAGTTCACGCTCGACGGTATTCCGCCGGCGCCGAGAGGCATCCCGCAGATAGAGGTCACGTTCGACATCGACGCGAACGGAATCGTCAACGTGACAGCGAAGGACAAAGGCACGGGCAAAGCACAGCACATAACGATCCAGTCATCGCGCCTTACTGACGCGGATATAGAGAAGATGCGCAGGGACGCGGAGAGCCACGAAGGCGAGGACAAGCGCAAGAAGGAGCTTATCGAGGCGCGCAACGAGGCGGATTCATTCGTATATAACGCCGAGAAATCCTTGAGGGACCTCGGCGACAAGGTCTCCGGGGACGAGAAGAGCGCTGTGGAGAGCAAGATCGCCGCGCTTCGCGAGGCCATGGCGTCGGACGACGTCGCCAGGATCAATTCCGCCAGGGACGAACTCGCTTCCGCAATGCACCCCATAGCGGAGAAGGTATACGCCCAGTCTCAGCAGGCGGCGGCAGGGACGGAACCGGCCGAAAACGCAGGAGGCGCCGGCGACTCGGATGGTCAGACCGTTGATGCGGATTTCAAAAAATCGGACGATTAATCATACCAGGACGAAGAGGTGAGTGCCGTGGCTTCTCCAGGCAAAAAGGACTACTACGACATACTGGGAGTGCCTCGGAGCGCTACCGCCGATGATATAAAGAAGGCGTACAGGAAGATGGCTCGTAAGTATCATCCTGACGCCAACCAGGGTAACGCGGACGCTGAGAAGAAATTTAAGGAGATCAACGAGGCTCACGATGTTCTCGGCGACGCGCAGAAGCGGGCTCAGTACGATCAGTTCGGATATGTTGGCGATACTCCGCCGGGGGGCGGCTTCGGAGGCAGGGATCCCTTCGGCGGGATGGGCGGAGATATTTTCGGAGACATCTTCGAGAGCTTCTTCGGCGGCGGCGGCGGGAGGAACAGACAGAACCCGAACGCCACCCGCCGTGGCTCGGACTTGGAGATGTCCATTAGGATAACGCTGGAGACCGCTTACAGAGGCGAGACGCGCGAGGTCGAGCTGCCTCGCGAGGAAAATTGCTCCCACTGCGCGGGAAGCGGGGCCGAGCCGGGGACGAGCGTCGAGAAATGCTCCGCCTGCGGCGGAGGCGGACAGGTCGAGAGGGTGACGAACACACCCTTCGGCCAGATGGTTCAGGTCGTTCCATGCGTTCAGTGCGGCGGCTCCGGCCGCGTCGTCAAGACGCCGTGCAAGGAGTGCAGGGGGCACGGAAGGGTCCGAAGGGTTCGCAAGCTCGACGTCAAGATTCCGCCGGG
>JAISQP010000088.1 GCA_031274115.1 Synergistaceae bacterium | reverse complement strand
ATAGACGCCTCGGGTCTGGATTGCGTAGATATCGGCGCGTCGACCGGAGGTTTCACTCAGGCGCTTCTGGCAAGAGGAGCGCGCCGCGTAGCGGCGGTCGACGTCGGTTATGGACAGTTAGCGTGGGGTCTCAGGAACGACCCGAGGGTTCTGGTCCTCGAGCGGACTAACGCGCGTTATCTGACGACGGAGGATGTTGGCTGGCAAGCTGACCTGCTCACCGCGGATGCGTCGTTTATATCCCTTCGGTTGCTCCTGGGTAACTTGCGGAGGTTAATTAAAGATGACGGGCGGATAATCGCGCTCGTGAAACCTCAGTTCGAAGTTGGGCGCGAGAGAGTTGGAAAAGGCGTAGTCCGGGACCCGGCGTTGCACTCAGAGGTTCTGCGGGAGATCGTCTCATTTGCGGAAGGAAAAGCGGGGCTTTTCGTTTCCGGTGCGGCATATTCGCCGATCAGGGGGCCGGAGGGGAACATCGAGTTTATCCTTCTGATGAGCGCCCGACATGACGCGTCGCATGGAATAGATTTCGACTCTCTCGTCCGTGAGGCTCACGAGACCCTTTGAGGAAGGGCTGGCTTATAAGTATGTAGAAAAGCGCTGATTATAAGTGGACTTGATTCTTTTTCGAAGGTGAATGGGATGGTTGCAAAAGTTGTTGGGCTTTTTTTCAAGCACGACCGTAAAAGCTGCGCTAGGATAGCGAATATGATAGAAGAAGCTGGCTGCTGGGATCCCGAAATTGAATTCCTGTCGGGCGAACCTGGGGATGGGAGCTTTTGTCCGGCGCTTTCGGAAAAAATGAGAGGGTTGGAGTTCGCGGTCTCGATCGGAGGCGACGGAGCTTTTCTCCGGACGGCCCGCGCTCTTCGCGGTCTGGGCGTCCCGCTTTATGGCATTAACGCAGGGCGGCTCGGCTTCCTTGCGTCGGGAAAACCTGAAGACGCGATAAGCGACGTTGCGCGTATACTCTCGGGAGACTATGGGGTATTTTCGAGGGCCGCTCTGCGATGTTCGATTGAGGGGCGGGTTGGCGAGGAGTTTTTCGCCTTGAACGAGATAACCCTTTCCAAGGGACCCGCTCAGCGTCCGATCGATCTCTCTGTGAAGGCCGGCGGCGAGGCGCTCTACAGGTTTCTCGCGGACGGCGTCATTGTTTCGACTCCGACCGGTTCGACGGCGTATTCTCTTTCCGCCGGCGGTCCTGTCGTGCACCCCAATGTCAGGTGCTTGCTCGTCACGCCGATTTGCCCGCACTCGCTCTATCCCCGCCCGATCGCGCTGGGGGAGGATGAGATAATAGAGGTCCGCCTGGAGGGCGAAAGCGATGGGACTACCATATCCGGCGACGGGCTTCTGAACGTCCCGACCGCGCGGGGGGATACCGTTCGAATCTGGCTTGATAAAAAAGGGGCGAGTGTGATTACGATCGGCCGTTCTTCGTATTACGAGGTTCTGAGAAAAAAACTGAACTGGGGCGTCGGCAACGGCTCTATCGGCCCCGCGCGGGACAATGATTGAGGAGCTGCGGGTTCGGGGAGTGGGCGGAATCAGATCCGCCGAGCTCGTCTTCTCCGGGAGCTTCATCGTGATAACCGGCGAGAGCGGCGCCGGAAAGAGCAGCCTCGTCAGGGCGTTCGAATTTATATCCGGGAGAAGGGCGCAGACGGCGTCGATACACTCAGCCTGTGACGACGCCTCTGCCGAGGCGGTCTGGAGCGAGGATTGGAACGGCGAAAGGCTTATAACCGGGCGTTATATCTCGCGCGGCGGTAAGGGAAGATGTCTCGTGCACGGCGAACTCGCGACGCTGGGACAGCTCACGGAGGCAGTGTCTCCGCTCATAGAGATACAGAGCCAGTTCGCTCAGCTCAACCTCCTGGACCCGGCCCGGCAGCTCGAGCTCGTGGACTCCTGCGGAGGGGCGGATCTGAAGGAGGCTAAAGAACTTCTTGCCCGGCTATTTCCGGAGATGCTGTCTGCCGAAAAGGAGATTCTGGAACTGAAAAAAAGGAAAAGCTCGCTGGAGACGGATCTCGAGAGCGCTCCGCTCAGAGTGCGGCAGATAAAGGCGCTGTCGCTCTTTCCGGGTTGCGAGAAGGAATGGAGCGACGAGCTTTCCGCTTTCGAGCGGCGTATCACGGAGGCCGGGCGTTACGAAGAGATTCTCTCCAGCATGACAGGCGGGGAGAACGGCCCGGGCCTTATCGATCAGCTCGATTCCATCCTTCGCGACCTGTACCTGGCCGCTCCCGGCGAATCGAAAAAACGTTGGGAGGAGTTGGGGGAGCGGGCGCTGTCGAGCGTGCAGGAGCTGTTTTCCTCCGCCCGCTCCGAGCTAGGCATCGCGCCGGCCGAGGAGTTGGAGGCGGGCCGCGACGCTCTGGAAGCTAAGATAGGAATGCTGCGCAAGATCAAAAGGGAGACGGGAATGCGCTCCGAGGAAGAGCTTCTGGGCTATATCGCCCAGGTGGAGGAGGACATGAAGTGGCTCAAGGAGAGCCGTTCCGTACTGGACGATATGCAGGCTCGAGCGGCCAGGATGCGTTCCGAGGCGGGCTCGCTCGCCCGAAAGCTGAGAGCTCTGAGAGAGCGCGCGGCGTCCGTCTTCACGGAGAGGGTGAACGGACATCTTGCGGATCTCGCGATGGGGGACTCGAAATTCAACGCCGAGATCGCCAGGCTCGACAAGGTGCGCGCGTCA
>JAISQP010000071.1 GCA_031274115.1 Synergistaceae bacterium | reverse complement strand
GGGCTTTCAGGAAATCTCCCAGAGTGACGGACATCTCCTCCGTCGGAACTTGGGGCGCGCGGTTCTGATTGTTCCGGCGCTCTGTATCTTCGCGGCGCGGTCTGCGCTCCTGCGACGCTTCGTCCCTGGGCTTTCTCCCCTCTTCTGGTTGTAAGGCTTTTATGCTGAGGCGAATTCTGCGCGTAATCGGGTCTACCTCGAGAATACGGGCCGTCGCCTCCTGGCCTACCTGCAGCACGTCGCCAGGTCTCTCCACCCGTTGGCGGCTGAGCTGGGATATGTGGATGAGCCCCTCCACTCCAGGTTCGAGCTCAACAAAAGCCCCGAAATCAGCGAGGCGAATCACTTTTACATTGACGTCGCTGTCCTTGACGAAGCGCTTAACTATATCCTGCCATGGATCGTTAAGCTGTTTATATCCGAGGCTGATGCGTTTCCTCTCCGCATCCGCGTCGAGAATCACTACTTTCACCCTCTGACCTCGCTTCAGCACTTCCTTCGGGTGTTTGATCCGGCTCCAACTCAAGTCCCCGATGTGGATCAAGCCCTCCACT
Organism: Synergistaceae bacterium; assembly: GCA_031274115.1. The sequence continues at coordinate 5,832 of JAISQP010000071.1, read as the reverse complement.
CCCGGTTCTATCTCGACAAACGCTCCGAATTCGGCCATGTTCGTGACCACGCCTTCAGCCTCCTTGTCCTTGGGCCAGCGCTCGGAAACGTTCTCCCACGGATCTGGGAGGCTCTGGCGTATGGACAGGGATATCCGATTCTTCTCCCGGTCTATTCCAATTACCTTGACGCTGATTTTGTCGCCCTTCGAGACAACGTCCTTGGCTTTGGCGCTGCGCTGCCACGTGAGCTCTGTAATGTGCACGAGGCCTTCTATCGCTCCGAGGTTTACGAAGACGCCGAAATTTGTTATGCTGCTGACCTCGCCCTCGACGATATCTCCTTCGTGGACTGTATCGTAGAATTTCTCCCGCTCGGTGTTCAGCTTTTCCTCCAGGATGGAGCGGCGGGAGAGGACAAAACGCCGCTTGCGGCGGTCGCGCTCGATTACCTTTACCGAGAAGGTCTGATCCACCAGACGCCCCGGATTTATCCCTCTTCCCTCTTCGGCGAGGTGGGAAATTGGTATGAAGCCCTCGATGCCGAAACAGTCGACGATAAGCCCGCCTTTTACCTTGCGGAGGCCTCTCACCTCTATGATTTCGCTATTTGAGAGCTCCTCCTCGAGCCGGTTCCACCTCTCGTCGAACTCACAACGCCAGCGGCTCAATGTCAGCTGGGCCTCTTCGCCCTGGCTGATATTGGTTACCTGCACGCGGACTTTGTCCCCCACAGCCGGCTCTTTAACAGACTCCACCAGGACGCGATGAGTCCACTCCTTCTGCGGAAGGAAACCCTCACATTTATAGCCCACGTCTACAAGCCAACCATCGTCTCTGGCGTCGACCACGACGCCCTCGACCACCTTGCCGCGATGGATATCCTCGAAGCCGCCCATCTGCTCCATGATGCTCTCCATCGTCTCTTCGTTCGTATCCTGCGTTGTAAATTCTTCGTTGCGGATCTCATCCACCATCTCGTTACAGCCTCCTCGGACCTACAGCGTCTCTAATTTTCCTGTTAATTCTTTTATGAGCCAGTCGGGAGTGCTGCCCCCGGCGGCTACTCCTATCGATCGCTTCCCCTCCAACCACCTCCGGTCGAGTTCTCCAGAATGTTCTATCCAGAGAGTCGGGACGCTCAACGCCCCCGCAATCTCCACTAATTTGCGCGTGTTGGCGCTATTCCTGCCCCCTATTACGACTATGCCGTCGACCAGGGGGGCGAGTCTTTGAATGGATTCCTGCCGCTCTATGGTAGCACGACAAATTGTATTATATACCTTAATCTCCCCAGTAATAAGTACTAATTTTGCGACAACAGCGGCCAAAGACGACTCTTTTTGAGTAGTCTGGCTCAAAATACCAAGACGCACGAAGCGAGAACCGGTATCGATCTCCTCCTCGCCTGATATCACCATGGAGTCTCCCTCGATATGTCCCAGTATGCCGCGGACTTCGGGGTGTCTCGAATCGCCTACCACCACTACCTTGTAACCCTCGTTCGATAAGGATAGCGCCCGTTCCTGCGCCGCCCTTACATGAGGACAGGTGCCGTTCACAACCACCCGCGACCGTTTCGTCAGTTCCTCAAATTCAGTGCGCGCAACGCCGTGCGCCCTCACAAAAGAGACGCTGCCCTCCGGAACCTCAGACGCTTTTTCGACCAGCCTCAATCCACGTCCGACAAGCCGCGCAACCTCCTGAGGATTGTGAATGGGGCTTCCGAGGGAATACGCCGCGCCATACTCTTCGAGAGCGGACTCGAGCTGCTCTATTGCCCTTTTGACCCCGAAACAAAGACCTGTAGGGCTCGCGACCACCAACTTCATCGATCGCCGCTCTCCGCTTTCGACTCGTAAACTCCTTCGGAAATTATCTTTTTCATATCTTTTGCCGTGTTTTCGAGAGATTTATCTGATAAATCAAACCATATTATCGGATAAAAATGTTTAAACCAAGTCAATTGCCTTCGCGCAAAGGCTTTCGTCGACTTCACGTCGCCCCGCATGGCTTCGTCGAAAGTCATCAGCCCGTCGAGATATAGGACGAGCTCTCTGTAACCGAAGCCCTGAAGGGCCGGCAGGCTGCGCGGATATCCGTTGTCGAGCAGCCACTTCACCTCTTCAGGATAACCGGAGCGAAACTGATCTTCCACCCTGCGCTCTATACTCTCGTAAAGGCGCCGTCTCGGGGCGTCGATGCCAAAATATCGGATTTTCACAGAAGCGCTCATCTTTTTGCTCTCCCTGTACATATCCGTCGCGCTGCGGCCGGAGAGCTCGAAGATCTCGAGCGCCCTCATGAGCCTGAACTTGTCATTTGGGTGAATCCTCGACGCGGCTTGCGGGTCGACGGTTATCAAACGTTTATGAAGCGCCTGAGTTCCGCGCAACTTTGCCTCTTCCTCCAGGTTTTGCCTTGTCTTTTCGTCTTTGGGGAGAGATTCCGACAGCATGGCGCCCTCCAGCGCCCTGTAGTAGAGAGCTGTGCCTCCGACAAGCAGCGGAGTCTTTCCTCTTGCCCTTATCCTCTCTATAGCCGAGGAAGCTCGGGTCACGAAGTCTGCGGCTGTGAAAATTTCATCGGGGTCGGCCACGTCGATTAAATGGTGAGGTATGGCCCTACGATCTTCGGGGGATATCTTGTCCGCTCCGATGTCCAAGTATCGATAGACCTGGCGCGAGTCGACGGATATTATCTCCGAGTCGGTCATGCCGGCGAGCTCCATTCCAGCGCGCGTTTTCCCCACCGCGGTCGGACCGATTATGGCGTAGACGATTTTTTCCCGTTCCTCACGCTCTTCGCTCTTCATCTCTCGAACCAGCTCTTCAGCCTGTCTCCGGCAAGGAATATCGTGGTTGGACGGCCATGCGGACAGCTATACGGCGTCCTGCAGCGCTCGAGGCGTTCGATCAGATCCATCGCCTCCTCGGGCTCGACGGCGCCGCCGAGTTTAATGGCGTCGCGGCATGCGGTGCGAGCCCATCGCCACCATACCTCCCTGTCGCGTTTTGACGGATCGTCCTCCTCGTCTATGCCGCGCAGGGCGGATCGGAGCATTTCGACAGGCGAGAGCCTGCCGAGACCGCGAAGCGCCGGGACCGACGTCATTACGGCGGCGTTTGAATCGTTGCCGTCGTCGCCCGGAAATTTAAAGGCAAAGCCCATCTCGCGCAGCGTCTCGCGGTTCATCTCGACGCCCGGCGCTATCGCTTGCGGAATCTCCTGCTCGAAGACAAGCTGCTGTGACGGCGCCGTCTTTCCGGAGTACGAATCCTCTATCTGTTCGTATAAAATCCGCTCGTGCGCCGCATGAGCGTCAACGAGGCATAGTCCGCGAGGGTCGTCGAAGACGAGATAGCCTCCTTGAACTTGTCCGAGATATCTTCTCGAGGGCGCGGCTGACTCCTCCGGAAACAGCGGAGTCTCCTTAGACGCTTCATTTTTATTCTCCAGTCGAAGGGGCTCCGGCTCGGCAGTTAGGCTGTTTTTTGCGTAGTTTCCGATAGGATCTACGCGCGGGACATAGTTCTCCCAAGGATCGATGAGCTGCGGGGCGTCCGGCTGCACGGTCTGGGAGAAGCCTCCTCCAGAGCGAAGCAGTTCCTGCGCGGCCTTGCGCACAAGCTCGAAGACGCCTCCGGGCTTTCTGAAACGCACCTCGGCCTTCGCCGGATGAATATTGACGTCGACTTCCTCCGGCGGCAGTTCCGCCATGACGATCCACTCGCCGTATATGGAAGCTCCGGTCGAGTTGAGGGCGGCCCGGATTGTGGCGTCCTGGACGCGGCGTCCGTTCACGAACGCGGTTACGTTAACCCGCCTGGACCCCGGAAGGTTATTCCACCAGAGAGAGACGGACGAGTCGCCGTTTTTCGCCGTGGACTTGGAGGATCTGTGCTCGTCCCCCCATAGATCGCGAAGCGCCTCGTCGGTCGAACTGGCGGCGCCTATATCGAGAAGAGCCTTGCCGTCATTCGAGACCCTGAAGCGAATGTTCGGGTGGACGAGGGCGTAATCCTGCACAACCTGGATTATTCGTTTCAGCTCCGCCGTCGCGCTCTTCATGAACTTTCTGCGAGCCGGAAGGTTGTAGAAGAGATCGTCGACCTGTATCCTGGTTCCGACGGAGGCCGGGATCTCGGTATGCGGAAAGACGCAGCCGCCCTCGCAGCGTATCACGCCCCCCATCCCTGCGCCGGCGGCTCTGCTCCGAAGCTCCACCCGGCTCACGGCGGCGACGCTCGACAGCGCCTCTCCTCTGTAGCCGAGGGTGCGCACGCGCTCTAGGTCCTCCAGGCTGCTGATCTTGCTCGTAGCGTATCTTTCGAGCGCGAGCGGCAGTTCCTCGAACGGAATGCCGCAGCCGTCGTCTTCGACGACTAACGAGGCCTTTCCTCCCTGTTCGAGTGAGATTCTGATATCCGAGGCGCCTGCGTCGATAGAGTTCTCGAGAAGCTCTTTAGCCGCCGAAACCGGGCGCTCTATCACCTCTCCGGCGGCTATCCGGCTCGCGACGCTTCTCTCGAGTCTCCTTATCTGTCCGGCGCGTTTCGATATCACAGTCATTTCAGCCCAAGTATCCTCCTGCTCTTCTCTCTGAGGCGGAAGACGAGATCGAGAGCCTCCATTGGAGTCATGCTATTCGGGTCGCACTGAGCGAGCCGCTCTATTACGCCCTCTCGCTCAACGTCGAAAAAAATCTCCTTCTGCGTGTTTTTCCTCGAAATGTTCTGCAGATCGTCCTTCGATTTGGACGGGGCGTTTTCGAACTCCTCCAGCAGCTCCTGCGATCTGCGGATGACGATGTTCGGAACGCCGGCGAGCCTGGCCACCTCTATGCCGTAGGATCTGTTAGCGGGACGCGGAACCACTTTGTGGAGGAACCGAACGCTCCCGGCCGATTCCTCCACCGCCATGCTGAGGTTCATGAGCTGCGGCAGAGCGAGGTTGGTCAACTCGTGATAATGCGTGGCGAAGAGGGCCTTCGTGCGCCCCTCTATGTTGAGAGAGAGAAACTCTACCACGGCCCACGCTATACTCATGCCGTCGAACGTCGACGTGCCGCGCCCTATCTCGTCCAGTATGACGAGGCTGCGCGGCGTTACGTGCCTGAGTATGTTCGCGGTCTCCACCATCTCCACCATGAAGGTGCTCCGTCCCTTTGCGAGTTCGTCGCGAGCGCCGATCCTCGTGAATATCCTGTCGATAAGCCCTATGCGGGCGCTTTCGGCGGGAACGAACGAGCCGATGTGCGCCATGAGCGCGACCAGCGCGGCGGTTCGCAGATAGGTTGACTTGCCCGCCATGTTCGGTCCGGTGATTATAGCTATACAGCCCTTTTCCGGAGCGTCCGGGTTGAGATCGACGTCGTTTGGGGTGAAAGGCAGCTTGCCCAAGAATCTTTCAACAACCGGGTGACGGGCGCCCTTGACGTCGAAAACCCTCCCGTCCTCTATTGCCGGCCTTCTGTAACCGTTGTCGCGCGCGATTTCCGCCAGGGACCGCAGCACGTCGAGTATTGCCGCCGCGCGGGAGACCGCCTGACAGTCTCCGCTGCGCTCCAGCGTCTGTGCCAGGATTTTTTTGTAAAGCGCGTCCTCCCTCTCGCCTATTTCCTGCTCGGCTCTGAAGACCCTGCGCTCGATCTCCTTCAGCCGTTCGTTGACGAAACGCTCGCCGTTCACGACGGTCTGACGCCTGACGTAATCGTCCGGTACCCTGTCAGCATAGCTTCTGCTGACTTCGATGTAATAACCGAAGACCTTGTTAATTCCGACCCGTACCTTTATCCCAGTCCTCTCCCGCTCGCTCTGTTCGAACGTTTTGAGGTTCTCCTCCGCGTGAGCT
>JAISQP010000070.1 GCA_031274115.1 Synergistaceae bacterium | reverse complement strand
GACTGAAGCGCGAGCTCTCTAAAAAAGAGGATGAAGACGAGGACGATGAGCAGGACAACTCACCCGAAGACGACTAGCGCGTCACGGAGTGTACGCGCCGCGCAGCCGGTCTCGTCCGTTAACCGGAGCGGGCGCCCCGATGAACTCGTTTTCGGCGGTCTCGATCACATTTTGTCCGTCCTAAAGATACTTGAAGAAATTTACGGGTTCGGGAAGCTGCCCCCCGATGAATTCGCCACCGGTGAGCCCTTGGATGGCCTGCTTCTCACCCTTCTGTCGCAGAACACCAACGACAGAAACAGAGATATCGCGTACGGGGCTCTTCGCGCAAAACATCCGTCATGGGAGGACGTGGCGGCGCTCCCGGCTTCGGCTATCGCAGGGCTGATAAGGCCGGCGGGCCTTGGCGGCACGAAGGCGGCGAGAATGAAGGTAATATTGGAAAAAATTTTCAGCGATTTCGGAGCTTACAGCCTCTCGGACATGCTGAACTGGGGGCCGAGGGAAGCCAGAGAGTATCTCTCGGCCCTCCCCGGCATAGGGCCAAAGACGGTTGCCTGTGTGCTTGCCTTTGACCTCGATATGCCCGCGTTCCCTGTCGACACCCACGTGGCGAGGATCTCCCGCAGGATGGGCTGGGCGGACGAGAAAGCGTCTCCGGAAAAAATACAGGATTTTCTCGAGGCGACAGTGCCTCCCGAGTTCTGCCGGGGAGGGCACCTGGATATGATAGAACACGGCAGAAAGATATGCCGTGCGAGGAAACCGGGGTGCGGCGCCTGCGCAGTCCAGACGGCCTGCAAATGCGCGGTTATCCTCTGCGAAGGAGTGTGACTCATGGGTTTGACGGACGATAAATTCACCGTTGGGATCGCGCGGTGCGAGGGATACGGCGACGACGAGACGAGGGAAGCTCTGAGACTTGCCATATCGAGGGCCGGTGGGTTGCCGGACATTCCCTGCGACGAGGTCCTGATAAAGGCGAACCTGCTCGCACCTTCCGCTCCTGAGGAGGCCGTCACGACGCATCCGTCGATTCTTAGCGCTCTTGCGGGAGAGATGCGCGGAATGGACAAGAGCGTCCACATAGCGGACAACCCCGGATATATTTTCACGAACAAGGAGCATCTGTTCGGCGTCACCGGGATAAAATCTCTTTCCAGGGCTGGCGGGATTTCCTTCGGCCTCCTGTCCGACCTGGGGGTCAGGCCGGTTAAGAGCGATTCGTTCCGGGCTATCCCGGAGGCGCGGATGGCTGTAAGGTATCTCGACGCTCCGTACGTCATAAACGCGGCAAAGCTCAAGACTCACGTTGAGACCGAGACCACAGGGTGCATTAAAAACATCTTCGGCGCCGCCGACACCGCGACCAGGAAGAAGTGTCACCAGTCGAGGTCGCTGCTCCATCTCGCAAACGCCATAACAGACCTCTTCTCCATAAGGCCGCCGGATTTTAACGTCATGGACGCGGTAGTAGGCATGGAGGGCGACGGTCCATCGCACGGCAGTCCCAGAAAGATCGGCTGGATTCTGTCCGGACGGAACGCCCTGGCGGTCGATTGGGCGGCCTCTTTGATAATGGGCTACAGAGATCCGCTCAAGATACCCCTGATAAACGCCGCCGCCTCGCGCGGCATGGGGCCGCGCGCGCAATCCGAAATAATTCTGGAGGGGGCTGTCTGGAGCGACCTGCCGTCCTATGGCTTCAAAAAGTCAAGCGGGGCCTTGAGACTGGTTCCGACTTTCCTGAGGGGCCTCGCTCATAACTTAGTCTCCCTGGCGCCCGGGCTCGAACGCGGCGGGTGCGTCCGCTGCGGCGTCTGCAAACAGGTCTGCCCGGTGGACGCGATAAGCGACGGCGCTGACTCATACCCCGCGATAAAAAGAAACATCTGCGTCAAGTGCCTCTGCTGCCACGAAATGTGCCCGACGGGCGCCATGGCGGTCAGGAAAAACATCCTGGCCTCGATCGCCGGAAGGTTCAGAGGAGACTGACGACAGCGCGTTATAGCGCTATACATCACGGGCAGGCGACATTCTGTCGCCGATTTGACTCCGATATAGTTCAATCAAACGCGCCGCTGACGGACTTTTCAGCGGCGCGTTTGCGTCTCCTCTATCGGAACCACTGATTTAATAACATTTGGTTACAATTAGCATATTTGTCCGCCCTTTTTGCAACAACTGCCGCGAGAAGCGAACAAATCTACTGCATTTCACTCAAAGAACACTAAATCAGTGATTCCCTATGAACGCTATCTCAGCCGCTCGATAAATCTGAATCAAAATCCGGCGATTCGATCCAAGAGACCTCAGCGTCAAGGAAGGCCGATTTATCGGTAGTGGCCTAACAGACCTCCTGACGATAAATCAGCCTCCTTAAAAGCTTTGACTCCTCTGCGTTTTTTGGACCAACTAACATCCAAAGTGATTTCATCGGCGTTTTCTCGCGCTGTCAATTTGAATTGACTACGCTGCGAACCGGCAATTTACCCTTCTCGGACGCCTTTGATTCACGCTTTTTTTTC
>JAISQP010000043.1 GCA_031274115.1 Synergistaceae bacterium | reverse complement strand
TGACGCCGCCTATGAGCGCCATCCCGGCAATCGCGATTATCAGAACCGCTACGAGCGAAAACGCCGGCCTGCGCTTTGAAGCCGAGCTTTTCGCGATGAATTTCACCTTCGTTGGAAATTCACATTTCATATGGAACACCGCCTTTGATACATCCTAATTAAGAAGATTGCGCGTTCGATACGTCATGGAGAGTTCCTCGTAGTAAACGCCAGGGACGAGGTTTATGCCCGCTATGTCGAGCCATCTCGCTCTCAGCTTCTCCCAGACGCCGCTTTCGTCGCGCGTATTGTTCCTTGTGTCGCCCTCCGCAAGGACGCTCACTATTACGAACCGTTTTTTTGAATCCTGCTCGAAGTGAATCGCGGCGATTCCCTCGACCCTGAGCCCGCTATAGCTGTCGTCGCTCGTCGTCGGATAAGTCGGCGATGGGGGAGCGGTGGGATCGGTATTGTTCACGTCCATAAGATAAAAATTCCCCCCCCCGTCAACATAGGCCACAGCGGCGTGGAGACTGTAAAGGTCGTGATACGCCCGTACGACGTTGCCGCCCATTATGTCCTGATATTCTGAAACGTACGGCACGCAGCTCGTAGCGTTGAATCTCGCTCCGCCGGACGCGCTGTTCAGGTAGAACGGCATCATGTACATGCCCGGGAAGGTGAAATACGAAAGCATGGAATCGCTCCCGGCGTAGATCCCGTATGGGTTGAGCGCATCGCTGCCGCTCGGAATGGCCGTGTCGATCGCGCGGTCGAAGGAAATATCGTTCGCGCCACTGCTCGTGACTGGTGGGCCGCCTTGTGTGGCATTTGTACTGTAGGTGCTGAAAAATTGATTCTCGCTCCCCCCGGTTTTGAATCCGGTCGGCAGAGCGTAGACGATCCTCATCCTGTCGCCGCTCAGAACATCCCAAGCGGCGCCTTTCCCGATCGAGAGCGGCGAGGTCCAGTCGAGCTTAAAATTAGGAGCTCCGAGATCGAAGAACGTCCCCACGTCCGCCGACGGCACGCCGACGCCGGCGTGCTGAAGCGGAGCGCTCAGTATGTTGAAGACGTCCTGCGCGCGCATCCTGGCGATGTTCTGATCCTCGGACGATTCGAACATATCGAAAAAGCCGCCCAGAAGAGCGCCCGTCATGCCGAGGACAACGCCCATTATGAGCACCACTATCAGGATCTCCACGAGGGTGAACCCAGCCGCGCTAAGGCGCCTGTGGCGTCGGTATCTCGCCGACGTTCTGCGAAGCACTTTTGCTCACCTCCCGATTCATCACAACTTTGTTCATATTGCCCATAATTCCGCCCCAGGAGACCTCAACCGACACATCCGCCGAAACCAGCGAGGCGCTATACGCGCTTGGAGTTCGAGTTACCTGGATGGTGTACATCCCGATGGGGCTCACCGGGAGCTTGGTCCATAAGCTATCGAGCGGGGTGGCCTCGAAATCCGCGAGAGTCCGGAGAGCGACGTCCATCGCTCCCTCACGCGCCTTGTACAGCATGCTGCCCTGCGAGATCATCATCCCGGCCATCAAGCCCAGAAGAACTATCGCCAGCACAAAGAGAGCTATGATCATCTCCGGCAGAGACGCGCCTCTTCTTCTCCAAATGCGTCCTTTCACTCTCATCCCACACACGACCTCACGATTTTGTGATTACGGTAAAACTCCCGCCCATTGCGGATATTCCACCTACCCCAAAGTCTAACGGACTAATTTTATAGCATCATATACCTTTTCGCAATAATCCTGAAGTCCCTTCTAATGGGTATTTTATGGCGCGGCTCGCATCGCTTTCTTACTCTGTTCCATCGCCTGAGGCAGAAAAGACGCTCCTCTCGTGAAAGCTTTACATCTATCGGCCATTGCCGTTATATTATCATAAAGAGATTATGGCACAATGCCGTTTTACGGGGGCGCGTCTGATTATGTTGAATTCATTATCCTTATTCCGCGAAGAGGGTGAAATCCTTTGATCTCCTGGAAGAGCGCCGGGGGGCCTCTGGCGATATTTCTCACCTATATCCTGTGGGGGGCCATGCCGGTCTACTGGAGAGCGATGTCCTCGATCGACCCGCTGGAGATACTGGCGCACAGAGCCGTATGGTCGTGCGTGTTTTCGATCGTCCTGCTGACAGCGGCCCGCAAGGGCGGCGAGGCGCTCGCGCTCGTCCGCTCGCGTCGCGCGCTGCCGCGGCTTGCGCTCTCGGGAGCGATAATAACCGTGAACTGGTATATGTATATCTGGGCTGTCAATAACGGCAGGATACTGGAGACCAGTCTCGGTTACTTTATGAATCCCACCGTCAGCATACTGTTTGGCGTGATCGTCTTCAAAGAGCGCCTCAGAAAGGTCCAGCAGCTCGCGATAGGAGTCGCCTTCTGCGGGGTGTGCGTCGAAATCGCGGAACTCGGAAGGCCTCCGGTCGTCTCGCTAGGGTTGGCCGTTACGTTCGGTCTGTACGGGCTCTTAAAAAAAACCTTCGCGGTGGACTCCATCACCGGCCTCGCGATAGAAACCGCTCTCATTGCCCCCTTCGCGCTCCTCTGGCTCGCATGGCGTCAGAGCGTCGGCGCCGCGCGCTTTCCCTACCCTCTCGGCATGGACCTCCTGCTCGCCGGCGCGGGAGTGCTGACGGCGCTCCCTCTCATAGTCTTCGCGTGGGGAGTCGGAAGGACAAAGATGACGGTACTGGGCCTCATTCAGTATACATCGCCTGTAATGACGTTCCTCACGGCAACGCTGATCTACCGCGAACCGATATCGGCAGGCAGGATGTTTTCCTTCTCCCTGATCTGGGCCGGTATAATAATCTTCACCGCCGACTCGCTCCTCGCCCATAAGGAAGGGCTGATTTATTCTCAGAGGCCTAAAGGGTAACGATTAAAACCTTGATGGTATCTGTATTCGCAAACGGCGCAATGTCGTTACTCTAAAAAAAACCTTCTCACGTACGAGCCGGTCATGTCGGCGAATAAAAGCGAACCGCTGACGAGCGCCAGAAAAAATCCCGCGAATTGCAGCTCGCTGGGCGCGGCGGGCAGGTTCACCGCCATGATAGCGTCGTAGTCCAGCCCAACGGACAACTGCGCCCAGGCGCAAAGACGCGCTGTCCACGCCGCCCAATTCTTGAAGCTGTTCAGGTCGAAAGTCCAAATCAAGTACCCCAGAAGAAAAAACCAGTAAAACGCCGTCTGCAGCTTTCGGAGAATGGGATGGACGCCGAAGAAGGAATAGCGTCTGTTCGTGCGCCGTGAAAAAAACCAGCATATAGCCGCAAACGAAAGCCCCCATCGGATAAAAGGACTGATGAGGGACGAAACGCCGAAGCCCGTCATGAAGTATGCGTCAACATATGCGTCAACCATCTTGGTGACGTTGACGAGAAAAATCAGTCCTATCAGCAATTTCACGGCCGGAGAAGAGATAGGGGAGACGCCGCCCTCGAGTTCTTGTTTTTCGGGCTTCCTCTCATTTATATAGGAAGTCGGATAAGTCGGGCGTATTTCGTCGCGGATAAAGGGGGACGATATCGCTTGCTCATTTATCGCGAAAGCTTCCGCTGTGTCCAGCGTGAAGTCGTGAGAGCCGGTATTGGCGGATTGATATATGGGCTGGATCACGGTTGGCGTGGATGTGTTTATAATGAATCCGGCCTCGACAAGTTTAGGCAGTTTCGGCGATTCTTCATCCTGTTGCAGCTTCAGCCATTCGCAAAGTTTATATGTAATCATCTGAGGGTTACTTTCTTCGATACCCTGAGTCGAGAGCAGCATCAACTCCAGCCCTGGGGCCAGGATGTCCACGCCCTCCACGAAAATTGGAATAATCTTCATTTTTTTATTGTGAGCGAACTCTACTTCTGAACGAACATACGGTGACGCCATCGAAGATTTTGTTACAAAAAGAACGAACACGCTGCTCTGCAAAATAGCCTTCGCGATCTCATCGCTCCATGTGGAGCTGATGCTGATATTCTTATCGTACCATGCGTTATAACCGCTGAAGGTCAAGCCGTCTATTACCGAATAGACTAAATCTTTATCTTCGTGGGCGTAGCTCACAAAGATATTCGTTTTATTTTTAGCACACGGAGTTGCGGTATTCGTCATATCAGAATCCTCCAAAATTTTTACTGACAGGGAAACGCGACAGATTCGGATGCTACACTATTATATATTTCGGCATCTTTTTATACATTCCTTAAGGATAAATCAGCCTTCCTAGTAACCCGGCTTTCGAACATCGCGATAATTATACACGATAATTATACATCATTAAGCTCTGTGTAACAATTTTTTTAAGTTGGCGTTACCTCCGCCCGCTACGATAAAGCCGCTGCGCAGTCAAAATACAATAGCGAAGGGGATTGTCATGATGAGGAATCAACTAAAAATATTTTTTTCGATCATGCTGATTTTAGGGGCGTTCTTAGCCGAAGGCGCGGCGTGGGCCGCGGAAAAGAAGACCGTGATCGAGTATTGGCACCCAAACGCGGAGGCACAGGGAGGGCTCGTCGTCACCGAACTTGTGCGTGAATTTAACGGTCGGAGCGGGAACGTAGAGGTGCGGGAGCGCTTTATCCCGGATATGTACAAGGGAATCGTTCAAAACCTCCAGGTCGAGGCGGCGGCGGGAAAAGCTCCGGCGGTCGTACAGATCGGCTGGGCCTTTCTCGATTACTTTTCGAACAACTTCCAATACTCGAACCCTCAAAAAATCATCGACAGGTATTTCCCGGGCGACGCGACGTTCATAAAGGACAATTTCCTGCCCAATATAACGGCCCTTTCGACAAACGCCGCCGGCGACCTTGCGGGGCTTCCGTATTCGCTCAGCAGCCCGGTGCTCTTTCTCAACAGGGACATTCTCCGCGCGGCGGGCTTGCCTGAAAACGGCCCCGGGACATGGGAGGATTTAAAAGGCTTCGCCAAAACCATAAAGGACAAGACGGGCAAGATAGGCTTTTACATGCAGGAGCCCGCGGATAGCTGGGCTCAGCAGGCGCTTGTCGAGAGCGCGGGCGCGAAGTTCATAGTCTATGAAAACGGAAAGGCCAAAGCCGGCTTCGCGAGCGAGGACGGCATTAAAGCCTTCGAACTGTACGCCGACATGGTTCAAAAAGACAAGTCCGCCCTTCACGCAACCTGGGACGAAGGAGTGCAGGCCTTCATAGACGGAAATATCGGGATGCTTTACACCACCATCGCGAGGAGGGCGAGCATTCAGAAGTCGGCGAAGTTCAGTGTGAGCGCGGTCAACTCTCCGGCGTGGCGCGGCAAAAAACGGGCGCTCCCGGCGGGAGGATGTTTCCTCGCGATAACAGCGAGGTCGGAGGAGGAAAAAAAGGCCGCGTGGGAGTTCGTAAAATTCCTATACAGCGTGAAATCCGTGGCCGCCTGGACCATCGGCACAGGATACGTCCCTCCCAGGGAGGGGGTCGCGGACTCTCCGGACGGGCTCAAGACCTTCCTCGCCGAGAATAAGATGATGGAGGCCGCTACGACTCAGACTCAGTACGTCGTACGCTGGGCGGCTTTTCCCGGCGACGCCGGCCTGCAGGCGGAACAGGCGCTCCTTGACATGCGCGACGAAATCCTTGGCGGTTCGAAGCCGGCCGGAAAAGCCATGATCGAGACGCAGGAAAAGATCAACGAACTGTTGAAGTAGATTATGGAGATAAGAAAGAACGCGAGGGCGTTTTTATACCTCGCTCCCTCTCTGGCGATATTTGGGATATTCATGTTCTGGCCGCTTGCCAGAACATTTTATCTCAGTTTCTTCGAGTGGAATATGGTAAAGCCGGTTAAAAAATTCGTCGGCCTCGGCAATTACGCCGCGCTGTTGACTTCGCCGCTGACCTACAAGATACTCGGAAACACCGCGGCGTATATATTGATTCTGCTGGCGGTCAACTTCGCAGCTCCTTACGTTCTGTCCTTTGTCCTCTCGGTTGTCATAAAAAAGGGCAAAGGACTCTATAAGAGCGCCTTCTTCCTGCCCAGCGTGATATCCCTCGTCGTCGGCTCGATGATTTACTCCTGGATACTCAACCCCGTTTCCGGGCCCCTCGCTCTCATAGCCAAAGCGCTCGGACTGGCCATACCGATATGGAGCAAGACGGACGGCGCGGTAATCGTCGTCCTCAGCGTCATTACGTCCTGGAAGATCTTCGGGTACAACTTCATAATCATCCTCGGAGGGGTTTCGGGAATATCGGGCGAGGTGATAGAGGCCGCCAGAATCGACAACGTTCCGCTGAAAAGGATATTCTTCGACATAGTCCTGCCGATGAGCGGCGCCACAGGCGTCTATCTCTTCGTGATGACGATTGTCCAGGGGATGCAGTTCGTCTTCACCCCCATAAAGATATTGACTCAGGGCGGCCCCAACTACGCAAGCTCCAACGTCATTTACCACTCGTATCACGAGCTGTTCGTCGTATACCGCACAGGCGTCGGGTCGGCGTTCGCGATGCTCACCCTCGTCCTGTTCGCGTTCCTCCTGTTTCTCGAGTTCCGTTTCGTGGAAAAGAGGGTTTATTATGAATCATAGGCTTCGGGTCGGGATATTCTGGCATACAGCGATGATCTCTCTGTTGTTCATCCTGTTATTCCCCATAGCGTTCGCACTGTCGAATTCGTTCAAAACGCTCCCGGACGCTTACTCGAGCGTTCTGGAGATCATTCCGTCCTCACCCACGCTCGAAAATTACGTCCACGTCTTTTCGAGGCTCGATATAGCGCGGATTACGCTAAACACGCTCTTTATCGCCCTCATTGCCGCCGCTCTCAAGATCGCGACCAGTCTCCTGGCGGCATACGCCTTTACCGCTTTCGAGTTCAAGGGGAAAAACCTGATATATTTCATCATAATAAGCACGATTTTCATTCCCTTCAACGTGACGATGCTGCCCAACTACCTGACGATATCCTCCATCGACATGGGCGACGCGCTGCTTGGCGCGGCGCTTCCGCAATTGAGCGACGCCGCCGGAATATTCCTCATCCGTCAGTCGATGAAGAGCATCCCGAAGCCCATCTTAGAGGCGGCGATGATGGAGAATAAATCGCGTTTTCGCGTATTGACGGATATCGTCGTCCCGCTCGTCCGTCCGGCCATACTCTCCTCCGCGATAATATTCTTCATAAACTCGTGGAATGAATACGTATGGCCGGCTCTCGTGCTGAAATCGAAGGACAAATTCACTCTCTCGCTCGCGCTGCAGATGTACATAAGCTCCGAGGGCGGGACGGAGTTCACTGTAGCGATGGCCGTCTCCGTCCTTACAATGCTTTTGCCTCTCGTTCTCTATCTCGTATTTCAAAAATTTATCATCAGCACGTTTGTCTCGTCAGGAGTAAAAGGTTAGGGGTGTGATTACTTTGAAGAACATAGTCTTGAAGGATATCTGCAAAAGTTTCGGCAAAACAGCGGTGGTGAAAAATCTCGACATGGCGATCGGGTCAGGAGAGAAGATCGCCATCCTAGGCCCGTCGGGGTGCGGAAAATCCACCATCCTCCGCATGATAGCAGGGCTCGAGGACATCACCTCCGGCGAGCTGTACTTAGGCGGCAGGAAGGTGAACGGAGTAGAGAGCGGAGAGAGAAACGTCTCTATGGTATTCCAAAATTACGCGCTCTTTCCTCACATGACGGTCGAGGACAACATCACCTACGGGTTGAGGGCGAACAGGGTTCCGACGCCGGAAGTCGGCAGGAGGAAGAGCGAGGTTGTGAAGATGCTCGGGCTCTCGGGGCTGGAGAGGAGGAAGCCGCGCGAGCTTTCCGGCGGGCAGAGGCAGCGCGTCGCCCTGGCGAGGGCGGTGGCTAAACGTTCGAATTTCCTGTTGCTCGACGAGCCCTTGTCGAATCTGGACGTGCAGCTCAGAGAACACGCGAGAAAGGAGCTGGTCAAGGTACATGAAAAGTTTGGGCAAACGATCGTTTACGTCACTCACGACCAGGTGGAAGCGATGACGCTGGGCGACAGGATCGCGCTCCTGTCCGAAGGGGTCGTGAAGATGCTGGACACGCCGCAGAATGTATACAACAGACCGGCGAACGTTTTTACAGCGAAGTTCATCGGCTCGCCGTCCTGCAATATCGTACCGGCGGCAAGGGAGGGTAACCGCGTCTATATAGGGAAACAGTCTTTTCCCATCGGCGACGCGTGGCGGGAATTGCTTCAGGAGGGGCGTGAACTGTACTTCGGCGTCAGGCCGGAGAATGTCAAACCGCGCGGCGTCCACTGTCCGGGTTCGATCAAAGGGAGAGTCAGATATTCCGAAAATTACGGGCGCAATACCAGCGTCTTCATAGAGGCTGAGGGGGAGGAGTTCGCGGCCCTGTGCGAGGAGACCGATTTTTGTCCGGGCGAAACGGCGTACATGACTTTCGAGCGCAGAATCCATTTTTTCGACAGGGAAACCGGGAACAGTCTCGGTTATCCGGAGGAAGAGCTGGGAGGCGATTTATATGAACATCTTTATAAGTACGACATTGCATGACGACGAGACGACTTCGGGCGTCTTCTCCCTGTTGGACGGCGCCATGGACGAGAATCTGGGGATAGAGATATTTCCCCTCTGCCATATCGAAGGATATTTCGACCGGCTGGACAAAATGCTGCCCTGGCTCGAATGGTTTCCCATCACGTTTCACGAGCCGTATTTCGACGCGGACCACACGTATGAAAGGGACTCGGCTCAACATCGCTTGACGGTGGAATATTGCAAAAGAACGTTTGAATACGCGTCCATCCTGCGCGCGAAGTACGTCGCGTATCACCTGAACAACCGCGAGATCGCGGACCGCGAGGCGATGCTCGGGCGCGCGCTGCAAAGCCTCATCGAAACCGCCGAACTCGCGAAGTCGTACGGCCTGGATCTGTTGATCGAAAACACCGGCGTTGCCGGTTCGAAGAACGTCCTCCTCGGACAGGAGGACTTTATCGCGCTGTTCAAAAGTTTCGACTGCGATTGCCTGATAGACGTCGGACACGCCAATTGCAACGACTGGAATCTCGGGGCCGTGATGGATAAGCTTCACGACAGGATTCGGAGTTATCACCTGCACAATAACTTCGGAGTTAACGACGATCACAACAGATTATCCGACGGAACGCTGAACCTGGAGCGCTTCTTCAGCTATTACAGGAGATATACCCCCAATACGGACGTCGTGCTCGAATACAGGCCCGACCTTCTCCGCGGCAATCTCGACTGGCTGAAGGACGATATCTCCCTCGTCTACGATCGCGCGTGCGCTTCTCCGAAGACCATACGGCGCCACGCGTTCGCGGCGCCGTCCGAATAACGGTACGAGTCAGGATTTAACCGGCTGCTTGCCGTCGTTCGCGACTCGCTGCGCCGACGAACGCTCGCTATGGGCATCCGTACCCTCGTCTCGCTTGTCCGACATCCATGTGGCGGCAAGTATTAACACCCGATTTAGGCCTCTAACAATAAATCAGCCCTTCCTTAGACATCCCGTCAAGTGTTTTTAGACGTGACAACCGGCGTGTCGAAGAGCAGAGCCCAGCTTTTGACGCATTTGTCCAACAGGAGGGGGATATTGGTGGTTTTGGCCCACCAGACGTTCGATACGGCGACGAGGACGTCGGGACGGCTTACCATGGTAACGAGGCTTGGAAAGTATATGTACGCCTCGAAGCAGATGAGGACGCCGACGGATTTGCCGTCCACTTCGACTGTTCCGTTGCCTCCGAACCAGTTCGCTATCGTTCCCGTTTCGCTGAACGGGTTCCACATGGAGAACGGAACGGGGTATCGCTGCTCGACCGTGGCGTTGGCGCCTCCTCTTACCTGCACGACGTTATAATATTTTTTGGTCCCCCTCTTGCTGGTCTCCGCCCCGATGAAGAGCGTCCTGCCCTTCAGCGCGAAGGCGCCGGTGGTCTCGCTCCACAAATTTTCCGTAGTTTTGCCCCACCAGCCCGCTATTGTCTCCGGAAGCACGATATACCTCTCCGTCGTCCTCGCGAGCACGACGGATAAAGCCTGATAGCGGAAATACGCGCCGATAGAGTCGTCACTGCCGCTGAAAAGCTTTCCGAACCTCGTGTTGATCCCCCGCCAGTTCTCCGGCGTTTTTACCTCCAGCCGCGCCTCGGGCGACATAAAGGCTATATAGACGAAGACAAGAGCCAAAGCCGCGCGAAACACGGCGCGTTTTTTCCCCAGACAGTGCCAGAGCGCGGTCCAGGCAACCAGAACGAGGGCTATCCCGGCCTCTCTCGTATAGGGAAGAATGTAGCCCGCAGAGAGGAGGGGGTTCCCCCACCCCCAGAGCCCAAGCGGCGGAACGGACAGAACGGCTGAAATCACGAGAAGGCGTATGAACTTCGAATAAACCGACGAGTCGGGGCGGGTCCATAAAACGCACCAGGGCAAAGACAGAGAGAGGGCGGTTCCGCACCAGAGCAGCAATAGGTAACGGGCAGTCTGGAAACCCGCGCCGAGTTCGAAAAACACCGGCGCGCTTCCTATGATGCCCCATGAAGCTAAAAGATAAAACGAGGACGCGACTATATAGGCGGAAACCCGCCCCGGCGAGAGAAACCAGAGGATGGGGAAGAAAAAAAACGGCGCGAAATTCACGCCGGCAACCCCCGCTGAAAAACCTACCAGACCGGCGAGGACGGCTAACCCCAAAGTAGCGCCGATTTTTGCGGCGGCCGCCCGCTCTTCGGGCGCCGAAGCTTTAGTTTGCCCCACGCCGCCACACCAGGACAGGCTTATTTTTTTCCCTGATGAGGCGCACCGGAAGCGGGCCGTGATACCGGGAGTCGAAAGCAGTCTCGGAGTCAGCCATCAACCAGACCGCTCCGTCCGGGACTACCAGAGGGTATTCAACTCTGCACCAGGAATTCTTCATGATTTTAGCGCCTTGGAGCTCTTTCCCGTCTATTATCACCAGGTCCCCTGATCGTTCGATCACGGCCCCCGGCAGAGCGGCGACCTTTTTCAGCAGCTTTGACGAATCGAATTTCATCCGCTCGTCATAAACCTGCGGAGACTCGAAAAAAAGGTCGTAGACGTCGAATGTTATCACGTCTCCGACGGAGACTGAATCGGCCGGATAGGCGCGCCAGAGCCCGACCGGGACATGTGAGGAGGTGAGGTTTATCCTCAGTCCGAGGATCGGGAAGAGCAAGACGACCCCGCATACTGAAATCACCAGGAACGACACGCTCCTCAATCCTTTTCTGTCGACTTTGAGAGACATTCAATCCCGCGCGCCGCGCCTGTCGAAAGAGACCGGCCCCGGCCTGCTGTCAACGTTCCCCGGCCGACTCAATACCGAAGCCGGCATACTCATATCCCCCGCCCATTTTTTCATACCATCCGCCAGAAGCGAGTTGCGCGCGGTTGAAAACCCGATGAAAAACCCAAGCAAAAACGCGGCTGCAGTTCCTATCAGGACAATCATAAAGGCGTGTCTCAGTCGTATCATAATATCCTCCTACCGCCCGGTTGACCCCGGCTCATAGCTCATAGGGCTCGGCAAAGGCGATATCCTTTGTGGTGACTATGCTGAAGCGGTACCCAGGCAAGATCCTGAGCGTGGGGGAGACGTTGATATTCCTCTCGGCAAGGCGCGCTCCAAGGCTCGTCATACTCTCCATGACCGCCTCGGCGGCCTTCGTTTCACTGCCGTCGGAATCCTTGTCGTTATCTGTCGCGATTTTTCCGGCGGCGGCGAAGACCGAGGCAAACAGCGCCGCGCCTATCATACGGCTGTAGTGATTGTCGACCTTCTGCTTGAATCCGGCGTTGCCGGCCTGATCTCCGCCCAACATGCCCTCCAGGTTCAGCGAGGAACCGTCCGGGTAGACTATTCTCTGCCACACGACTAAAACGCGGTTTTGGCCGTACACTACGTGCGAGTCGTAGGCGCCCACCATCCTCGCTCCCTGAGGTATCAGGAGATACGCGCCGCTTGCGGTGTCGTAGACGTTTTCTGTGATCTGACCCAGCACCGCGCCGGGCGTGTCGCTGTTGATGCCGCCGACCAGGACTCCGCTGATGATGGAACCCGCCTTCAGCTCGTACTTGCCTCTTGGCGCGCGCCTCACCGACGATAGATATTCTCCCCGATCGTTTGCCGTCCCGGTATTGGCCTTCACAAAATCGTTGTTTCTGTCCTGATGAGCCATGGCTGACGCGTTCGGGTCGGGGCTGTTCTGTCTGAACGGATCATAAACATCGCTCCAGACCGGCGGTGACTCGTTAGGCGCTGTTACGCGCGCGGCCCGCGATATTTCGGACTGCAGCTCCTCCGGAGAGCTATAGCCCATATAACCCGCCGGCTCCGTCGTTATCACGGCGCTCTCAGTTTGAGGGCTCTCCTGTCCCATCGTCTGCGCGGGCTTCAACGTTACCTCCGCCGGGGCCGCGAGAGCGTTGAACAGCAGATTACGGCTGTTGCTCAGCGCTTGCGACGGCGGTTTTTGAACTATCTTTACATTCTTCGCCGGCGCCGGTCTTATCACCGCGCGCGCGCTGTCCAGCGACGCTGACCTCGCCGCCGCAAGCGCCTGCCGCCGTTCGATATCTTCGGAGAACACCGCCTTGAGGTTAGCGTCAAAATCGCTGTACTCGCCGGTGGCGGGGATGATTTTTACAGGCTGATCGACACCGCCGACCCGCGCTCCCGATCTCGTGTTGAGGTTGTACAGGACAAACGCGACGCAGAGGATCCCGGTTATCGTGAGAACCCAGATTATCCGATTGCTCCTCGGATAATTGACGAACCCTTTCTTTTCGTCGGGGTTCGCGGAGGGATCGCGGGAAGAAAAATATTTATATTCTTTGGCGGCCATCGCGCATCTCCTACCGCTCTGAACGAACTGAGCCCACCGGGGTTTTTCTGAATATGGCGACGCGGTCCTTCCCGACGACCAGTATGCCTATGTCAAAGAGACGGTCGACGATATAGACGTTTTTTTCCACGCGATAGTTCGTGAGTTTTTCCTTCCCGCTCTGTTTTATGAACATGGCTGGCGCCTCTGTTACCGTCATGCTCTCCGGCATAACTATATAAGTTTTGCCGTTGACGTCGTAGACGCTTTTGGGCTTCCACGGGACGTTTTTATTGCCCTTTGTAACCGTGACGGTATAATCCAGGTAGATGTCGGCCGGGTCCGCCATTCTCGCGTTTTGCTCCTTGACGTCGTCGGCTGTCTTGATATTATCCACCAGTTTGTACTGCTCGAGCAGATGTTTCCACGACTCCGCATCGGCGGCCTTCGTTTCTTGCGGCGCCTGCGGATATATGAACCCTACGAAGGGCATATACTGACCGTCAACTACGGAGACTAGCTCTACCGAATAAGTCCGTCTGTCGGTATGTATCAGGAGATTAGCGGCGATGTCGGGGAGCTGGGGTTTGATGATGATGTGCGTCACGAGGTCTTCCGGCCCCCCGCTCCACGCTCCGGACACGGACCACCGCGCGGAATCGGAGATATGGACGTTCTTCACCTGCTCGCCGGTTTCCAGCTCGATATCGGTGAGCCTGAGCGGGCGGCAGACCACGCGCGGATTCATCGTGCCATAATAAAAATTGATCCTTCCGTTTTCCTGCATATACGGCTTCGGCGCGCCTTTCGCGTTCTCATACGCCTCCGCCAGTCTCACGGCCGCTTCGTCTATCGATCTTATCAGCGGCACGCTGTCGATATCCAACATTTTTCTGTCAAAAATTAGGGAATCCGGGTCCTCGACCTCGACTACCGTGTTGCCGTTCTCGTCGGTGCGCACGTTTCGCGGAGGCAATTGTACCGACAGATTGGCGAGAGGGTCTTCTCCCCACACTATGTCGCCGTTTCCTCCCGCGGGCGGCGTCGCGTCATCCGC
>JAISQP010000033.1 GCA_031274115.1 Synergistaceae bacterium | reverse complement strand
AGAGAAGATGCGCAGGGACGCGGAGAGCCACGAAGGCGAGGACAAGCGCAAGAAGGAGCTTATCGAGGCGCGCAACGAGGCGGATTCATTCGTATATAACGCTGAGAAATCCTTGAGGGATCTCGGAGACAAGGTCGCCGGGGACGAGAAGAGCGCTGTCGAGGGTAAGATCGCCGCGCTTCGCGAGGCCATTGCGTCGGACGACGTCGCCAGGATAAATTCCGCCAGAGATGAACTTGCCTCCGCCATGCACCCGATAGCGGAGAAGGTATACGCTCAATCTCAGCAGACGGCGGCGGCAGGGACGGAACCGGCCGAAAACGTCGGAGGCGTCGGCGACTCGGACGGTCAGACTGTTGACGCGGATTTCAAAAAATCAGAAGATTAATCATACCAGGACGAAGAGGTGAGTGCCGTGGCTTCTCCAGGCAAAAAGGATTACTACGACATACTGGGAGTGCCTAGGGACGCTACCGCGGATGATATAAAGAAGGCGTACAGGAAGATGGCGCGCAAGTACCATCCTGACGCTAACCAGGGTAACGCGGACGCTGAGAAGAAATTCAAGGAGATCAACGAAGCCCATGATGTTCTTGGCGACGCGCAGAAGCGGGCTCAGTACGATCAGTTCGGATATGTTGGCGATACTCCGCCGGGGGGCGGCTTTGGAGGCAGGGATCCCTTCGGCGGGATGGGCGGAGATATTTTCGGAGACATCTTCGAAAGCTTCTTCGGCGGCGGCGGCGGCGGGAGGAGCAGGCAGAACCCGAACGCCACCCGCAGAGGCTCGGACTTGGAGATGTCAATGAGGATAACGCTGGAGACCGCTTACAGAGGCGAGACGCGCGAGGTCGAGCTGCCTCGCGAGGAAAATTGCTCCCACTGCGCGGGAAGCGGGGCTGAGCCGGGAACGAGCGTCGAGAAATGCCCCGCCTGCGGCGGCGGCGGACAGGTCGAGAGGGTGACGAACACACCCTTCGGCCAGATGGTTCAGGTCGTTCCATGCGTTCAGTGCGGCGGCACGGGCCGCGTCATTAAGACGCCGTGTAAAGAGTGCAGGGGGAACGGAAGGGTCCGAAGGGTTCGTAAGCTTGACGTCAAGATTCCGCCGGGAGTCGACACTGGAACTAGGCTGCGGATAAGCGGCGAAGGAGAGGCCGGCAGGAATGGCGGACCGCCGGGGGACTTGTTTATTCTCATTGAGGTGTCCTCTGACAGCCGATTCCAGCGAGACGGATCCGACCTTCACGTGAAGGTCGAGATCGCGATGCCTCAGGCCGCGCTCGGGACCACAGCCTCTATTCCAACGTTCGACGGCGTGGAGAAGCTCGACATTCCGGCCGGGACCCAACCCGGTTCGGTGCTGAGAATTAAGAACCGCGGAATGCCGAGTCTTCGGGGGACCGGCAGAGGGGATCTCCACATTCACGTCAGGGTGAACGTGCCGAGGAACCTCTCTGAGCGAGCGAGGAGCCTTTTAACGGAGCTTGCCGCCGAGATGAAGCTGAACGTCGCGGAGGACAAGGGGTTGTTCGATAGAATCAGGGATAAATTCGCGGGGTAGTTTTATACGATGTTCCCCAAAATAAAATTGATGTAGAATGGAGGGAAGGCAAGGTTCGAGTCTTCTCTCCAAAATTTTTTATAAAATATTTATCCGGAGGTGTTGCGGGGTGGGAAGTTACTGGTGGTACATAACAGTTCTTAGTCGCGGCATGGTCGCCTCGCAAGAGTGCGAAGAGATTCTATACTCGGCCGCCGAGATATCCGGCAGCATCGGGACGGAGGTCCAGGAGCTGCCGGATGGGACTAGGATGCGGATATACTACCGCAGCGACGAGGATTTGTCTTACTGGCGGAACCGCCTGCTGGACGCGCTGGCGCCGTGGCCTGAGATCAGGATCGAGGATATGGGCAGGATAGAGAATCAGCCGTGGTCGAGCCAGAGCGAGGACGCCTTTCCGCCGCTGGAGGTCGGAGAGACCCTCGTGGTTCTGGCACCATGGCATCGCGACAAGGCGCCGAAGGATAGAATACCGCTTTACATAAACCCGGGCAGCGCTTTCGGTACGGGTTATCACGAGAGCACTCAGGTGGTCCTTCAGCTTCTCGAGAGTCATTTCGCGGACGTTGCGCGTGATGGAGGCTGCGTTGGGGATGTGATTGACGTTGGTACAGGATCGGGAATATTGACGATCGCCGCCATCAAGCTCGGCGCCGGCAGGGCGGTCTCGCGAGACCTCGACCCTGCGGTGCTCGGAGAGGTTCGCAACAACATCGCTCTGAACGACGTAGACATGGACAAGGTAACTCTCGAGGTCGGCGATCTGCTCTCGGACGTCGGAGACGGCTTCGACCTGGTCCTCGCAAATATATTGATCGATCCTCTAGTTCAGATGCTGCCGGATGTGAGAAAGGTTCTGAGGCCGGGGGCTGTCGCGATTTTTTCCGGCATGATCGAGAGGGAGAGGGAGGATTTCCTGGCAGCGCTGGAGGGCGTGGAAATGACGGTCCTTCGCGAGCTTCAACGGGAGGATTGGTGGGGTGTCTCTGCCCAGAATCCGGCTTGAGCGCTGCGAGGAGGCCTCAGCCGGCTTGTGGCGGCTGGATCCAGGCCAGGAGCGTCATCTCACCAGAGCCCTGCGCTTTTACGACGGCGCGATGGTCGAGGGGTTGCTCCCGGAGTCCGGCGGCAAGAAGCTTCTGATGAGGCTGGAGAAAAGAGCCGGAGGGCATTTTTTGAGGCTCGTCGGGTCGAAGGACCGCGACGCCGGAGGCGCCAGGGTGACGCTTTTGATCGGCCTGCTTAAGGCGGATCAGTTTGGCTCCGCTCTTCGCGCGTCATCGGAGCTTGGTGTGGCGGAGATCCGGCCTCTCCTGTGCGAGCGCTCGGTGCCGAGGCTGAATGACGACGAGCTCGTGAAGAAGACTGCGCGCTGGCAGAAGATCCTGGACGAAAGCTCAAAGGTGTCAGGTTTTGTCTTTTCGACGAAGATCTCTCCCCCGGCGTCGTTCGGCGTCATGGAGTGGGAAAGTCTCCCTGACGCCAGGTATGCGGCGATGCTCTCTCCCCAGTCTCGCCCTCTCTCTGGGTTCCCGCCGTCGGGGCGCAATGTGGTTTTTGCCGTCGGGCCGGAGGGCGATTGGTCCGAGACCGAGGCGGCGGCGCTTTTGGCTCATGATTTTCTCCCGGTGAGTTTGGGGCCTGGAACGCTTCGCTCCTCAACCGCTGCGATTCTGGGTTGTGGCTGGTTTCGAATGCCGTGTCAATAATAGCGGGCAAAACTTTTTCAGTAGTCTCCCTTGGGTGCAGGACTAATCATTACGAGGCTGAGGCGCTCGCTTCAGCGCTGGAACAGAAGGGCGCGGTTTTCCTCGCCGGGGAACCCGGCCCGGCGGATATTGTCCTGATACTGACATGTTCCGTTACATCGGTCGCGGACGCTAAGACGAGGAAGATTCTGAGACGAGCGCGACGAAACAGCCCAAGCGCGGCAATCGCGGCTTGCGGCTGTTCGGCGCAGGAGCTCTCGGAGGACTCTGCGTCGCTCTTGGGCGTCGATATAGTCGTGGGCAGCCGCGTGAAGCATAAATTGCCGGACGCGCTGGAGACATGGTTCGAGTCACGCTGCGGCGGAGACCGAGGAGGAAAGGTCATCGTGATGCGCGACGAAGCGCTTTCGGAAAACCATGACTGGGACTCGCTCTCGCTTGACATGCCCCGTATACGCACACGAGCTTTCATCAAGGTTCAGGACGGCTGCTCCAGAAGCTGCAGCTACTGCATAGTGCCGCGGGCGCGCGGAGCGGAAAGCTCCAGAAATCCCGACGAAGTAAGGGAAGAGATAGCGCGCACGGTTGAATCGGGCTGTCCGGAGGCGATATTGACCGGCATACGCCTTGGAGGCTACAGATACGGGGACATTCAGCTTGCCGGCCTGATAGAGTCGGTCTTGTCGATACCTGGCCTCAAACGCCTCAGACTGGGTTCGCTCGAGCCGTTTGCGGTGAACGAGGACCTTCTGAATGTTCTCTCGGCATCCCCGGTCTTCTGTCCGCATCTTCACCTGCCGATTCAAAGCGGCGACGACGGTGTGCTCCTCAGAATGCGAAGGGGTTACGACGCGGCGGCGTTTCTGAGGACTGTCGAAAGTGTCCGCCGTTACCTTGGAGAGGACGTCCATATCTCGACCGATCTCATTGTCGGTTTCCCGCATGAGACGGACGCCGCGTTCGAGCGGAGCATGAAGGTTCTGGAGGAAGCCGGATTTGGCAGGGTTCACGTCTTTCCATTTTCACCCAGAGATGGGACGGCGGCCGCCGGGATGGAAGGCCGCGTCGCTCCTTCCGTCATCAGACAGAGGGTTAAAGCCGCTGTCGAGCTGTCGAAAAACCTTCTCTCGATGTATGCCTCCGGGTGTGTGGGCAGAGAGGAGTCGGCGCTGATAGAGGAAACCTTTGGGAAAATCGCCTCAGGTTGGACCAGGCGCTACGTTAGGGCTTGCGTTTCTTGCCGCGAAGACGAATCGAAGGGCGGAGAAGTTTTATTCAATCCTAAAAGCGAATTCAGGGGTATACTTTTGGGCGATGGAGTTTCTCCGGAAGATATAGCGGGTTTTTCGTACGATTAACGCCTCTGGAGGCGATTAGTGGAGGTATTGGGACGTTGAAGGGAGAAGTAGTGGTAGGGGTTGACCTGGGCACCAGGTACGCGCAGCTTGCGGTCGATATGCCGGGGAGGGGCGTCCTGCTCATACCGAACAGATGGGGGCATTCGAGGACCTCGTCGATGATAGCCGTATCCAGCGATGGACTGGTTGCTGGGGAGGATGCGGCCAAAATCGCTCTAATCGACCCGCAGGTCGCGTGGTGGGATATGAAGCGCCATCTCGGTACGGACTGGGTAGCCCGAATGGGCGGCCGGACGTACACCCCGGAGGAGCTTTTGGTCCCGTTGCTCTGCCTGCTGCGCGAGGACGCGGAGGCGTATCTGAAGACTTTTATCTCCTCTTGCGTTCTTGCCGTGCCGGCGCACTTCAGCTTCCCGGAACGCGGGGCGCTGGCGCGCTCCGCGCAGCGCGCCGGTTTCGAAAAGATCAGGATAGTGAACGAACCAACCGCCGCGGCGCTTTCGATAGGCTTGAACGGCAGGTTTTTGATAATAGATTTCGGGGCCGGAACTCTGGATCTTTCGGTGGTTGAGGGTGAGGGCGGAGTCTTTCAGGTAATAGAGAGCAAGGGCAGAAAGGACATAGGGGGCTACGATCTCGACAAGCTGCTTGCCGAATGGCTTTCCCGGAGGATGGGCGTTCCTTTCGCGCGCGCCGATGATCCGAGAGGTTCCCTTATGATGAAGGAAGCCGAGGAGGTTAAGATCGCCTTAAGCAGCTCGAACAGAGCGACTTGGCGTGTTCCGGCCGGACTTTCAGCCCGTGACAGGTCTATAGATATCTATCGCGGTGATTTCGAGGCGATGATACGTCCGGTCATTGAGGAGATCGTAAACATGGTTGCCCGGATGTGGAGAAAACATCTACCCGAGAGGCTGCTCATAGTCGGCGGCAGCGGCCGAATCCCTCTTCTGCGTTCGACGCTCGCGAGCCGCGTGAAAGAGCCGGAGCGTCTGCGTTTGTGTCCGGAGGACGCTGTTGTCATCGGAAGCGCGCTTTACGCGAACCAGGGGGCGGAGCGTCTCCTGATCGACGTGCTGAGCCGCAGTCTCGGAGTGATGAACGCCGACGGGGGCGTCGTACAGATACTGAGCAGGGGCGCTCCTCTCCCGGCGGAGGCCAAGAGGAGCTTTACCGCATACGGCAACGGCAGTCTGGAGGTTACAATCATTCAGGGAGAGGGACGAGTGAGGAGCCTCAACAGGGTGCTGCAGACGTTATACATAGACAATGTCTCAGACGGCGAGATCGTAGAGGTTTATTTCAGGGTCGACGGAGGCGGGCTGCTGCACGTAGAGGTGAAGAGGAAAAAAAAGACGAGCAGACAGACCATATCCCTCGAGTCTGACGAATCCGGAGTAGCGGTGTGCGATATTTTGACGGAGTTGCGCGTGAGGGAGGAGCGGATCGCTAGAATATCGATGTCCCTCCCCGATAACTTTCAGCAGCGCCTCAGGGTGTTGGCGTCGGAAGCGAGGTCGCTCAAAAACGAGGATAATTCCCTGCAGTGGCAGGCTCTCGAAGTGATTGACAGGATGATAGCGGAGATGGAGC
>JAISQP010000002.1 GCA_031274115.1 Synergistaceae bacterium | reverse complement strand
GCCAGGGGCAGCAGAAACAAAATCTGCCTGGTGAGGGACATGAAAAGCCCTCTCGTGGCCTTTCCGATCGAGGTGAAAAAATTCGCCGTCACGGGCTGAACGCCGTTCACAAACGTCATGAAGAGGAAAATCCTGAAATATCGCTCTACGAAGTGATAATACTCATCGCTGCCCTCTCCGAAAATATTTATTATCCCGCGAGGGAAGAGCTGAAAGCAGATGAACGCGAGAAACGAAAGCCCCAGGGCGATACAGAGTATGAGCGTAAAGGTCCGCATTACCCTGGCGTAGTTGCGAGCTCCGTAGTTGAAGCCGATGATGGGTTGTCCGCCCTGAGCCAGACCGATTACGAGGGACAGGAATATCATGTTTACCTTTGTGATAATTCCGGAAGCCGCCAGCGGGATGTTGGCGCCGTAGACCGAAAGAGCCCCGTATCGCGTAAGCACGTTGTTCAGGGCTACCTGAACGCACATCATCGCAAGCTGATTAAAGCACGCTCCGGCCCCCAGCGCCGCGATGGCCGCCAGTTTTTTCACTCCCGGGATAAAATAGCCGCCAATGAGGCGGACCGACCTGTATCCGGCGACATAGCGCGCGACAAGCAGCCACGCGACGAATTGCGAAATCGTCGTTCCCCAGGCCGCTCCTGCTATTCCCATATTCAACACGAGCATAAAAATGGAGTTGAGTACGATGTTCAAGATAGCCCCCGTGAGATTGCAGGCCATCGAGTACTTTGGGCTGCCGTCCGCCCGTATCAGATGGGTTCCTCCGATCGACATTATCATAAACGGAATGCCGAACGAAGTAATGGACGTGTACGTGTACGCATAGGGCAAAACCTCGCCGGTCGCGCCGAAAAAAACGAGCAGACGCTTTAGATACAGGCGGACGACGATAAAGATAACAATACCGAAAATCGCCATGAAACTTATGGCGTTTGCCGCGATCCGCCCTGCGGTCTCCCTGTTTCCCCTTCCCATCTCGAGGTTGAAGTTCGACGCGCCGCCTATCCCCATGAGAAACGCGGCGGACATGCAAATCGTCGCCAAGGGGAAAGCGACGTTCGTGGCGGCGTTTCCGAGGAGCCCAACGCTGCGCCCGATAAAGATCTGATCGACTATATTGTAAAGCGCTCCCACGAGCATGGCTATCACGCTCGGCGCGGAGTATCTGAGAAGCAGCCTGCCCACCGCGTCCGACGCAAGCGGATGCGAGGCAACGTTAAATTTTCCGGGATCCTCCATTTACAAGCCCCCACAGATCGAATCTCTCACATTCTACTACTCGAACACGCGACTGCCAACAATAGCCGGGGCGCGCGTTTTTTTCGCACGCGCGTGAGGCCGACTGACGCCGCTTATTCCGATCCCGAATCAAATGGTTCCTTCTGTTGATTTCTTCCGGCCAGGCGCTCAAGCGCTTCTTTTATCTTCGCCGCCGCTCCTTCGTTCTCCTCGATGACCCTGGCTACCCTGTCGTAGCCAAGCGTCGGAACGTAGGCCGTCGCGAAAGCGTGCGAACCGTCGAGCAACGCGAGGCACCTTTGTCGATCCGCCGAGAGCGTCTCGACGCACCGGGTTCGAAAGATGGCCGCCGCACGATCCAGGAGCGACAGGTTTTCGAGCAACGTGTCCGCTATCAGCGGCAAAAAAGCGTTCAGCTCGAACTCCCCGTGCGAGGCGGCGGATGTTATAGCCGCGTCTCCAGCCATGACTTTCATGGCGACCTGTACGACCATCTCCGGGATTACAGGGTTCGTCTTGCCCGGCATTATAGTGCTGCCGGCCTGCAGATCCGCCAGCTTTATCTCGCCGAGCCCCCCGTGCGGCCCCGAGTTCATCAGCCGCAGGTCGTTCGATATCTTCATCAGGTTTACGGCGAGAGCCTTTAGAAGCCCAGAGACCTCTACGAACACGTCGTTGTTCTGTGTAATGTCCATCGGATATTCGGCTGCCGCCAGGCCGATTCCGGTGATCTTACGAAGTTCCTCTATTACGCCGAACCTGTATTTCCTCGCCGCGTTATCAGAGAGCCCCACCGCCGTCCCTCCCAGGTTCACCTGACGAAGCCGCTCCTCTACCTTATAGAGCCTCCACCTGTCCCGGGCTATCGCCTGCGCATAAGCGCCGAACTCAGCCCCGAGGGTGACGGGCACGGCGTCCATCAGTTCGGTGCGGCCAAGCTTGCTTACGTCGTCGAACTCGTTTTCTCTCTCCTGGAGAGACCGCTGAAGTTTCGCACAAGAGCCGCTTAAGTCTCGCAGAAGCTCTATCGCCGCGATACGCAGCGCTGTCGGATAGACGTCGTTGGTGGACTGTCCGCGGTTCACGTCGTCGAGCGGGTGAACGGTTTCATATTCCCCGAGCGGCCTGCCCATGAGGCGAAGCGCCAGGTTTGCCAGCACTTCGTTGACGTTCATGTGAGTGGATGTGCCGGCCCCCCCCTGGAGCGCGTCCACTATGAACATCTCGGACTCAGGTCCCGCGCCGCCGGAGAGCGCGAGGTCACAGGCCCTTATTATCGCCTGGTACACGCCCTCCCGGCCCGCGCCAAGCCTTTCATATACTAGGGCCGAGGCTTTTTTCACCTTCACTATGGCGTGAATCAGCCGCCGGTTCGTCGGCCTGAAAGAGACGCCGAAGTTTTCCCTTGCCCGCGCGCTCTGGATACCGTACAGCGCTTCGCGAGGGATCTCGACTTCACCCAGTCTGTCGCGTTCGATCCGCATCGCTCACTCCTCGAACTCCGACGCGAGGTGGGGAAAGACGGAGACGCAGCGCTTCAATATCCCCTGCATGTGCGCGATGAGGACCCCAAAATTCGTGATTGGAACCCCCTGCGAGGCCGCCTGTCTCTGCCGGTATTTCATCTCCCGCCCGTTCAACAACAGCCGCCGCAGTGAACGACGAGCCTGTAGGAAGAGAGGTCCTCCGGGAAAGCTCCGCCGGAGGTAAATTCAAAATCCGGTTTCTTTCCTGTATATTGACGAATCCAGCGCGGCAGCTTTACCGTCCCTATGTCGTCGCACTGGCGGTGATGCGTGCAGCCCTCCGATATGAGTATCCTGTCCCCGTCCGATATCTTATCGAGCGCCAGCACGCCTTTAACCG
>JAISQP010000060.1 GCA_031274115.1 Synergistaceae bacterium | reverse complement strand
CAGGGCGATATTCGTCAGCCTCCGAAGCGTTTGGGCAAATCACCGGCACAAAGACGACGAAGAGAGCGAGCCGGACGCAGGAGAGATAACCGCCGTTCTCGCCCGCCCTGTTTCCTACTCCGCGGCGTACAGCCTGGCCGTCTCGTACCA
Organism: Synergistaceae bacterium; assembly: GCA_031274115.1. The sequence continues at coordinate 3,964 of JAISQP010000060.1, read as the reverse complement.
AAAGGATAAGGCCTGTCAGCTCGTGTTCCCGGCGCAGACGGTCATCCGGCTTTTTTCGATAATGGGGCGCGGCGAGCGGTTCCTCTCGCTGATCGTCCACGCCGTCTCCGGATGCGCCTTTCTCACAACTATCCTCATTCTCTATTGGTCAACAAAGGAGAGGGCCCCCGAGCGCGCCCTGCTGAGAATTCTCGGCGTTCCCCGGAGTTCCCTCGTCCTCATCTCCTGGATGGAAGGCCTCTTCACGATCGCGGCAGGAGCGATTGCGGGCGAAATCCTCGGGCGTCTCGGAGTTTACGCCGCCTTCCGGTTGCTGGGCGACGCAACCGCCGTCGATTCGTCCATGCCGTTTTCAATTCACGAAGCCGCCGCCCCGGTCATTCTCCTCGTAACGGCGTCCCTAGCCAGTCTCGCCGTGGCTCTCGGCGAAAACAAAACCGGCGGCGAACTGCCTCCGAGAAGATAATTCCCAATAAACGGGGTCAAGGGGACTGAGTCCCCTTGCGGGTGTGGGTGGAACCCACGGTCTTGAACCCGTGGTTTTGGGTTCAGCGTTTCCCCAAAATACCGTGATGAGCGCGATTGACCAATCGGGCTCTTGGGTTATAATTTTTTGCGGACGCCGTTAAGAGGGCGCGCCGCGAACACAAACGGGGAGGAATGAATATGATAGGCGGAAAAATTGTGAAGATTTTGAGCGATCAGGTAAACGCGGAGTATTATTCCGCGTATCTGTACCTGGCGATGTCGGCTTACGCCGATAACGCGGGGTACAAGGGCGTCGCGAACTGGCTTTACGTGCAGGCGCAAGAGGAGATGGCGCACGGCTCGCACATTTATAAATACATCCTGGAGCGCGGCGGCGCTCCCGCCTTCTCTGACGTAAAGGCGCCGCGGGAATCCTACGGGAGCATATCGGAGATCTTCGAGAAGGCGCTTGCCCATGAGCGGCATGTCACTGAGCTGATAAACAAAATTGCCGACTTCGCTCTGAAGGAACGGGACCACGCGACTTACAACTTTATCCTGTGGTACGTCACAGAGCAGATCGAGGAGGAATCGAGCGCAGGGGAAATCCTCGAAAAGGTGAAGCGCGTCGGGGACAATCCGGGCCTGCTGCACAGCATCGACGCTCAGCTCGCGGCCAGGGTCTTTAACGACCCGTTCGCGAAATAGCGCGAGGGGATCGCGTACCCGCCGTGCAAGCGTCTTTTATCAAAAAAATAGCCGGCGACATCGAAGCGGGGCAGAGGGGCGTCTTCTGCCTCCTCGTCGGAAGGAGCGGGACGACGCCCCGAAGCCCCGGGGCGTCGATGTGGGTTTACCCGGACGGAGACGCCGAAGGCACCGTAGGAGGCGGCTCAACCGAGTACGAGTGCATAAAAGAGGCGCTCGACATGCTCGAAAAGGACGACAAAGTCCGTGTGAAAAGTTTCGTCCATGACTGCGGCCCGAACTCGGACGCCGAATGCGGCGGCGACGTGCAGGTCTATTTCGAGCTGATCGAGCCCGAGGACGAGGTGTTCGTCCTCGGCGCCGGACACGTCGGCGGCGCCGTAGCCCGTTTCGCGGCTATATGCGGATTCAGGGCGACGGTGTGGGACAACCTGGAGGAGTACGCGAACGAGGAAAACATCCCCTGGGGAAGGACCATCTGCTGCCCGCTGGAAGAGCTCTTCGACGAATCGAAGCGCGGGAAGCTCTTTCACGAAAACTGCTATGTCGTGATCGCCACGCGCGGACACGCGATGGACAGCGACGCCATGCGCCTCCTGGCAGGCAAAAAGACCGCTTATATCGGAGTGATGGGCTCCCGCTCTAAAATTGCCTCGGTGAACAAACTGCTGATCGAAGCGGGCGTTTCCGAGGACTACTTGAACAGCGTCAAGCGGCCGATAGGCCTGCCGCTGAAGGGAGAGACCCCGGAGGACGTGGCGCTCAGCATAATAAGCGAGATAGTGGCCGCGAGAAACGGCGCGAATCTGGAAGCGCTGAGAAACGCGAGATAACGCGCTAAAGAACCGCTGATTTATCGTTTGAGTTCTATCAGGCGGCCCGGGACCGCCTGATAGAACTCAGAGTTTTAGCGAATATACCTGCCGGTGTACCTGCGCTAAAAGAGGCCCGATATCTTTCCCGAGCTGTCCACGTCAATCGCTTCGGCGCTCGGGACTTTGGGCAAACCGGGCATGGTCATGATATCGCCCGTCAGCGCGACGATAAATCCCGCTCCCGCCGAAACTTTCAGATTCCTGACCGTCACCGAAAAGCCTTTGGGCGCTCCTAAGAGCGAGGCGTCGTCCGAGAAACTGTACTGTGTTTTTGCCATGCAGATCGGTAGACCGCCATACCCGAGCGCCTCCAATCGAGCGGCCTGTCTGGCCGCCGCGGGGGTCAAAACCGCTTTGTCGCCGCGATAAACCCCTCTTACGATCGCGTTTATCTTTTCCTCAATCTTCAGGTCGAGCGGATACAAATAACGCAAGGCGCCCGGACTTTCACAGAGCCTGACGACCTCCTCCGCCAGCCCGATCCCCCCGTCTCCGCCCTTCTCCCAGACCTCCGAGAGCGCGGCGTTTATCCCGAGTTCATTACACTTGCCCTTTATCAGGCCAAGCTCCGCCTCGGAGTCGTCCGGGAAACGATTGACGGCCACTACCGCGGGGAGCCCGAAGACATCTTTAATATTCGAGACGTGCTGAAGCAAGTTCGGGAGCCCTCTCTCCAGAGCCGCCAGGTCCTCGTCCCTCAGGCTCGCTTTCGCGGCGCCCCCGTGATGTTTCAGCGCCCTGACCGTCGCGACGATGACGACGGCCGACGGCTCGATATCAGCCGCGCGGCACTTGATATCGAGAAATTTTTCCGCGCCGAGGTCCGCGCCGAAACCGGCTTCCGTCACAGCGTAATCGCCGAGTTTCATCGCCATTCGAGTGGCCGCGACGGAGTTGCACCCGTGAGCTATGTTCGCGAAGGGTCCCCCATGAATGAAGGCCGGCGTGCCCTCCAGCGTCTGCACCAGGTTTGGTTTGAGCGCGTCCTTTAAAAGAGCGGCCATCGCTCCGGAAGCCTTCAGCTCGCCGGCCGTTACCGGCTTTTCGTCGAAGGTATAGGCCGCGATTATGCGGGAGAGCCGGCCCTTCAGGTCGTCTATGCCGTTCGAGAGGCAGAGGACCGCCATTATCTCCGAAGCGACGGTGATATCGAAGCCGTCCTCCCTCGGAACTCCGTTTACGCGCCCGCCAAGCCCGTCCGCGATAAACCTCAGCTGCCGGTCGTTCATATCGACGCATCGCCTCCACGTAACCCGGCGATTGTCTATGCCTAGGGCGTTGCCCTGGAATATATGATTGTCGAGCATGGCCGCGAGCAGGTTGTTCGCCGCTCCTATCGCGTGGAAGTCGCCGGTGAAGTGAAGGTTTATGTCCTCCATCGGCACAACCTGCGCGTAGCCTCCTCCGGCGGCCCCTCCTTTTACGCCGAATACCGGCCCCAGAGAGGGTTCCCGCAGAGCGACGACGGACTTCTTCCCTATTTTACGAAGCGCGTCCGACAGACCGACAGTGGTCGTCGTCTTTCCCTCGCCCGCCGGGGTTGGGGTGACGGCTGTGACGAGTATCAGCTTCCCGTCGGGCCTGTTTTTGATCTTATCCCACAAACCGAACGACGTCTTGCACTTATACTTGCCGTAAAACTCGACGTCGTCCTCCGCTATGCCCAACTTCTCAGCGATTTTAACAATTGGCGTCAGCCGCGCGGCCTGCGCTATCTCTATATCTGATAAAAATGACAATTGCTCTCCACCCTCCAATGACGATTCATTATTTTTTACGCGTCTATCCCCAAATCGAATCTATTCGACTGCGAGCAATACCTGCATGTCGCCCTTACTGGTCTGGATATTGAAGCCTTCAAATCCCAGCCATTCCCTCTGCGGGTCGCCGATCAGCGACGGAGTGGTAATGTC
>JAISQP010000189.1 GCA_031274115.1 Synergistaceae bacterium | reverse complement strand
CTCAGGCCCGGGTGCGCGAGGATATTCGCGTAGAGATGCCCCTCTAGGTGATTCACCCCTATCAAAGGGACATTCCACGCCTGGGCCAGCGCCTTGGCGGCCATGACGCCGACCAGAAGCGAGCCCATCAGCCCGGGTCCGGCTGTCACGGCAATGAGTCTTACATCGGCGGGAGCGATCCCGGTCTCCGCAAAGAGAGCGCGGAGGAGAGGGATCAGCGCCTCCTGATGCTTTCTCGAAGCCAGCTCCGGCACCACGCCTCCGAACGGAGAATGATCGGCGGTCTGGCTCGATATCACGTCGCCAAGCGCCGCGCGGCCGCCCTCAAGCAGAGCTAGCGCGGTGTCATCGCAGCTTGTCTCTATTCCAAGGGTTATAAACCTATCGCCGCCGCAGGCCACTGTTCCTCAATGCCCGCATCCTCCGCCGCAGGAACAGCTTGGACCGCACTCCCCTGAACAGCTCTTTGCCCTCCTCCGCTCTCCCTCCAGGTGAATCAACACCTTACATCTGCATGACGGGCAGCGGTTGGCAAACCCCTCGGTCTCGAATTTTTTTCCGCATTCGGCGCAAGAATATACGTGCATAGCCTATTCGTTCCTCCCCGGCGTCTTTAATTTTACGGCGTCCTCGCCGTAGCTTATCTCGATCTCCTCGCCCGCCCTCAACAGGGAGGACGGGATTAAAAAGCTGAAATATCCCTCGTACCCGGACGGCAGTTCCGTGACCCCGGGTCGTATCTCTTTCTGCGGATCCGTGAGAAGGCCCGTCAGTATGTCCTCGGGTTCGAGGACGCGTCCGGCGATCTTCAGGCGTCCGGTGTCGAACGTCCACGGTTTTGAAGCCCTTATGTCAACCACGAAGAGAGTAAAACCGCTCTTCTTAGAGTAGTTGCGTCCGAAAAATCTCAGCCACTCCGGCAGTCCTCCGTCAAGCGGTTTCTCTCGGTTCAAATCGCGCATCGCTTCGCCAAGCTTGCGGTCCACCATTATGAACGCGAGGCGCCCGCGCGCGTTCAGCACTATGTCGCCCAGTGACTCGCCCTCGACCGTGCAGACCGCCGTTCTCGCGTCGACCAGCTTCTCGAAGGCCGTTCCGCTCGTCGCAGCGGCCGCGGGCGACGCGGCGGCCAGGATAAAAAAGAGCGTCAGGATAGCGAATTTGTTCATCGATCATCTCTCCTTTTCAGATCGTTTACTCTTCCCTGCGAACGCCCCTCTGACCCACGCCCACTCCGGGTTTCCGAGGAGCAGCGTGGCAGCGGCGTATACCGTGGCGCCGCCCGCGACAAGCGCGGACAGCCATAAAAACCGAACCGCGAGAGCGGACTCGGCCGGATAGGGGACAGCGCGCAAAGCCAGGACAAGCGCGCCGGCCATCGCTGAACTGGACGCCGCGAGCCGCGCCGTCCAGCGGATGTCGAAGAGCCCTATCTTCAGCCCGATGTTTCGGGACACCTGCCACGCGCCGAAAAACGCCGCGCCCGTGAAGGCGCACGACGAGCCCATCGCGAGGCCGCGATACGAGAAGAATCGCATCAGGATCACGCCAATCGCCAGGTTCGCGCAGACCGTAAACAACGTTACGCTCACGGCGGCCTTAGGCAGACTGCGCGCGTAAAGCGCCCGCATCAAAACAGTGTTGCAGGCTATGCCGGGAAGCCCCGCGGCGTAGCAGGCGAGCGAGGCTGAAGTCGCTTCCCACGCCCACTCTCCAAACGCGCCGCGGACGAAGAGCACATGAACTATCGGCGCGGAGGCCGCGATAAGGCCGATCGCCGCCGGCGTCACTATGAAGAGATTGAACCTCAGAGCGTCCCTTATAAAAACGCGAAAACCCTCGCGGTCGTTCCGCTCGAAGCGCGAAAGCATCGGCAGCACGGCCTGCGATACCGCGATGACGAATAGGCCCAGGGGAAGCTGAATGACCCTGTCCGCGTAGTTCAGGACAGATATTACCCCGCCTTCGAGATAAGAACCCAGCACTCTGCTGATGACCGGGTTCACCTGGTTCAGCGACAATCCCGCGGCGTAGGGCAGGAATAGTCCGAGAGTCTCGCGAAGATCCGGGTTTGCCAGGTCAGGCTTGGCCGGAACGAGGCTCATGCCCATCTTGCCTGCCCACGCCCACTGAAGCGTCATGCTGCACGCGCCCCCCGTCAGCACCGCCGCCACAAGCGTCCAGGTCGAGACGCCACGGCTGAGACAGAGGACTATCACAATAAAAGCCAGGTTGCTCGCGGCTGGAGCGATCGCGGGCACGAAAAAGCTTCCGACACTGTTCAGAACCCCCATCGCAAGCGCTCCCACCGAGACCAGCAGGAGGAACGGAAACAATGAGCGCGTCAGCGCGACCGCTAGGAGCGCCTGTCCTTCCTCGAAACCAGGCGCTATTACGGCGACCAGCAGCGGGGATAAAAGCACTCCGGCAATCACGACAAGCGCGCAGGCCCCGATGAGGATTGTCAGTACCTGTCGCGCGAGACGCTTCGCGGCGGCGGCGCCGTCCCTCCTGTGCACCCGCGAGAACACCGGGACGAAGGAAGCGGAGAGCGCGCCCTCCGCCAGAAGCTGGCGCGATATGTTAGCGAGAGTATACGCGACGTAGAAGGCGTCCAGACTGCGGGTCGCTCCGAAAAAGCGCGCCGTCAGTATCTCGCGCGCCAAGCCCAGGATCCTGCTCGTCAAGGTCCCTATCATCATTCGCATCGCGCTTCCGACCATGCGCGACATACCCGGATTTGCGGACGCGCCGCCCCCTTGTCCCGCTTCAGGCGGCAAACCGGACTCTACCACTCAAAGCGGTCCCCCAGGTAATATTTTTTCGCCAGCGGATCGTTCGCGATAGCATCGGGAGGACCCTCCACCACGACGCTTCCCTGATGCATGATATACGTCCTGTCGGTAATCGCGAGCGTCTCTCTGACGTTGTGGTCCGTGAGAAGTATTCCGTAGCCCTTGGCCTTGAGCTTCCTGATTATCTCCTGCAGGTCGTACACGGCGACCGGATCGATCCCGCTGAACGGCTCGTCGAGCAGGATGAACGACGGATTCGCCGCAAGACATCTCGCTATCTCCACCCTGCGCCTCTCGCCCCCGGAGAGCGCGTAGCCCGGGGCGTTCAAGACATGTTCCAGCCCAAACTCCCCGGCGAGTTCGACGCGCCTCTTTTCGTTATCGAGCCGCCCCATCCCGTTTGCGGACAACGTCAGCTCGAGATTTTCGCTCACGGTTATCCGTCTGAAGATCGAGGGCTCCTGCGGTAGATACCCAACGCCCCTTCTCGCCCTCATGTACATGGGAAGCGACGTAACGTCCTCTTTTTCGATGAAGACCCTCCCCGCGTCCGGCGTAATTCGGCCGACCATCATGTAGAAAGTCGTGCTCTTGCCGGCGCCGTTCGGCCCCAACAGCCCGACGACCTCCCCCGCGCAGACGGAGATCGCCACGCCGCTCACAACCTCCCGCTTCTTGAAGCTCTTTCGCAGTCCCTCCGCGCTGAAGCGAAGAGCCTCATTTCGCGTCTCCTCGAGCGCCATTCGAGTCAATCTCTCATCTCGAAGGTGATAGTGGGCCTCTCGCCCAGCGCCTCCACTCTGCCGCTCCCCAGATGATAGACGATGTTGGCGGCCGAGATGTCGCGCCCGGGTTGAATCGCGCGAGCGCCGCCCGAGATGACGAGCGTGCCCCGGTCCTGAGAGAAGACCCCTCTTTCGCCGGTTATCCTGGTGTTGTCGCCGCGACTGTCGCGCATATCGATCACGAGGTTTCCGTCGGCTATCAGCTCGACCACTGACCCATTCCGGACAAGACCGCTCGCCTTCGAAGCTGTTATATAGAGCTCCCTCGCGCGGTCCTCGTATCGCCTCACGTTTCGAGCCCAGAACTGTCCTTCGTTGCGGGCCGCCTCGTCCGAATCCAGGAAGTAGTCTCCGAATCGGAGCTTCACGCTTCCGGAAGCCCTGTAATTCTCCCTGCCCGTCTCCCAGGTCACCCTGTCCGCCGTGAGGCTGTCGCCGCCGCGCACGAGCTTCACCGCTCCCGACCCGGTTATCCTGCGGACGACGGGCGACGCGCCCTGGCTCTCCATCTCCAGCGAGTCGCACGTAATGTCGAGCGACCTGGATCTGAAGTTCCCTCTGACGTTGCCGCGCATCTCGAACGTTCTCCCGTCCGTAAAACCTGTTCCCTCGTCGCTGAACAGCTCACCCTCCGGAGAAACGAAGCGCACGTTGCCGGAGGCCGTCACGCTGCGCGACTTCGGGTCGTAGTTCATGGAGTCCGCAGTGAGAGTAGAGTTCTCCT
>JAISQP010000159.1 GCA_031274115.1 Synergistaceae bacterium | reverse complement strand
CCCGAAGGGTCTCCTATCGCTCCGACCTGCGTTACAAAGTCGACGCAGGTTCCCGGTATGGACACGGGCGCGATAGGATAATTCTGCAGGTTGTCCGTGATGGCGATCACGCAGTCCGCATACTCGGCGTCCGTGAAGGCGTATCCGATCGAACCGCACGCGGATTTTCCGACCCTCCCTGATATATTGCCCTCTATATCGGCGGTGGGAGCGGCGATGAAGGCGACGTCGATGTGGACGTCACCCGAGATGACCGCTCTGGGCCTGCCGCCGTGGCTCCTGAGAACCACAGGGATCTCCATGCCCCCCTCCGAAACGAGCTGTCCGATGGGACCGTTGACCGAGCCCATGATTCGCTTGATGACACCGCTTTTGATATGCGGGATGATCTTTTTGTGGACGTCGAAGAGGGCGGTGGGAAAGATGGTCAGATCGCGAATACCCATCTGAGCGCAAGCGTCCATCACCAGGTTCACGATGTGGTCTCCGTTGCGCATGTGATGGTGAAACGAGATCGTCATGCCGCTTCCCAGGCCGGAGGCTGAAATGGCCCCTTTTATGTCTCCGAAAAACTTAGTTCCGTCGCCTGGTTTCCTGGCCCTGATCCTCGCTCCGCACCGAAATCCGTTCGGCGTTCGGGCAAACGCGCCGGAGAATAATTTTTCAGTAGTTGCCCCGTACCCGTCTATAAAGGGCGGGATATCGCGATAAACCGCGTTCAGCGCCATGTCGGCTACCTCCTATCGTCTGTGGCGCCCGCGCGCGCGAGCGTGAATTGAGCGCGGCGAACGACCGGCAGATCGACCATGCGTCCGTCGACCGAAACCGCTCCAAGCCCTCGCGACTCGGCTTCTTTGGCTGCCGCGACTATTTTTCGCGCGGACTCTATCTCCTTTTCGGTTGGGGCGTAAGCGTCGTGGATTATCGGTATCTGGGAGGGGTGAATGACGCTCTTGCCGTCGTATCCAAGCCGCTTTACGAACTCTACCTCTTGCCGGAGCCCTTCTTCGTCGGTTATCCTCGGGAAGGCGGTGTCGAGAGCGTCTACCCCGGCGGCGCGCGCGGCTACGATCATCATTCTCCTTGTCCACTCCAGTTCCACGCCGTCCGCGCTGCGATTCGTTCTCAGGTCCGCCGCGAGGTCCTCGCCGCCGGGTATTATGGCTGTCACCCTCGGCGAGGCCTTTGCGACATCGTAAGCGTTCCATACGCCCAGCGCGGTTTCGAGGAGGCAGAAAATTTTTGTCCTTCCAGGCGTTACGCCTGCCTGCGATTCGACCGCGGAGAGTTCTTCATCCAAGTCCCGCACTGTCTGAGCGGTTTCGACCTTCGGGACGCGCACGCCGCTTGCGCCATACGGAACGACTGCCGCCAGGTCCAGACGCCAGAACGGGGTATCCAGCCCATTGATGCGCACTGTCACCTCTTTGTCTCCAAATTCTCCGCGCTTTAAAACCTCGCGCACCAGAATGCGAGCCGCGTCTTTCTCCGCCGCTGAAACGGCGTCCTCAAGGTCCAGGATCAATCCGTCCGGTTCGAAGAGATATCCCCTCGCGAGCATACCGGGGTTGTTTCCGGGGAGGTACAGCATTGTGCGTCTCATGCTCCGGCGCCTCCGAAATAGCGGCGGTACGCCGCTTCCACTCTCGCGCCGAGGACCAAATCAAGAGCCCCGTTATCCTGTACCGTGACTTTGACCGTTTCTTTGCCGACGCCGACTGAGCGCTCGAGTTCGTCCAGCGTCTGGTTTATTTTTGCCGTCATCGCGCTGCCGAACATAGCCGCGCTGGCGCCTGTTATCTCTATAATCCTTCCGCCGGCGGACACGGCTATTGTCACAAGGCAGTCCATCGATTCTATCGTCCCGGCCTGCGCCGTCCTGGGATGTTCTTCAGCGCTCATATCTCTTTCCCTCCTCGTTATGACAGTGACCAAAGTTATTATAACCTTTTTAAACGAATTCGCGCGAAACAGGAAAATAGATATATAATAACGTCGCGTTGATTCACACTGACGCCGGAAAACGGGAACCCGGTCGAAGGCCGGGGCGGCCCCGCCACTGTAACCGTGACGAAACCGCATCACGCCACTGAAATTTTTTAAATTTTGGGAAGGCGCGGGATTAGGATGAACGGGAGTCAGGAGACCGGTCCGACGTCAAAAATCGCGGAATACTGCTTGCGAGGGCAAGCGCGGCCGCACAGCCAAGGGTCTTTTTATTCCGAATGGCATTGGCGCGGCGTCGATTTATATTGATGCGGCGCCGTTTCTTTGCCGGAGAGGAGGGGTTTATGTGAACGAAAAAAGACTGAATTACGAAAAAGACCCGGCTGGCATCGAGGAGCGCAGTTTCGAGATCATCAGGAACGCCCTCTCCTGCTACGCGATCGACGAGCGGCTGCTGGACATAGCCGTGAGGGTCGTGCACGCGGGGGCGGATTTTTCTCTCGCCAACCTGATTGAGGCTCGCAACGGCGCGCTCGAGTCGGCGCGGATAGCGTTTGTCTCACGTGGGCGGATATTTTGCGATGTTGAGATGCTAAAAGCCGGCGTCTCACGCAGCGAGTGCGCGCGTCTGGGGTTGGAAGCCGTCTGTTTCATTCACGACGAAGAAACGTTGAGGCTTGCTGAGAGCGCTAAGATCACGAGGGCGATGGCTTCGGTTGACATTGCGATCGAGCGGGGCGTCAGAATATTCGCCTTCGGAAACGCTCCTACCGCGCTCTTCCGCCTATTGGAGCACAGGGAGCGGGGCGCCTCCGTCGACTTTGCGGCGGCGATGCCAGTCGGTTTCGTGGGTGCGGCGGACAGCAAGGACGCCCTGATGAAATCCGACATCCCCTCCATATCGCTTCGCGGTCCAAGAGGAGGATCAGGCCTCTGCGCAGCCTGCATAAACGCGCTTCTGCGCATGGTGTG
>JAISQP010000069.1 GCA_031274115.1 Synergistaceae bacterium | reverse complement strand
TATCGAGGTTTCCCGACTCTATCTTGGAGAAGTCAAGAATATCGTTGATTATGGAGAGGAGGTTATGACCGGCTTGTTTGATCTCAATCAGGTATTCGGACATCGAGGGGACGTCGTCCGATCGCAGCGCCAGCTCGCTCATTCCTATTATGGCGTTCATCGGGGTGCGGATGTCGTGGCTCATTCGAGCGAGGAACGAGGATTTAGTCTTGTTTTCCTCGTCGGAACGCATCTTTGCCGAGCCGAGTTTAACCAGCATGAAACAGAGCAACAGCGTGAGGACGAGGCCGAGGACGCTTATGACCGGAATAACGGTGTAAATTTCACTGTAATAAACCCGGAAAGGGATGACGAGCCCAAGATACCAGCCGTTGTCCAGTCTGTTGAAGAAACCGATGCTGTCCGTGCCTTTGTGGTTTGTAAATCGCTCGCTCGATCCGATGATGCTTATCACGAGTTCGTCGTGAATTTTATTGAAACCCGGCAATTCGAGCATGTGCTTGCCGATGAAGCTGTCATCCGGGTGCGAGATGACGTTGAACGAGCGGTCAAAGAGCACTCCAAAACCGCTGTTGGCGAAAGAGATAGAGTGCACCAGCTCAATTATAGGTTCGACAAGGAAACTAAACGACAGAACACCCCTGTTTTCGTCGTCATCGTCGAAGATGACCGTGGACACGGAGAAGACCATCTTGCCGGTTACTCTATCCATATAAGGCTCGGTGAAATATGTCAGGCCGTCATACCTGACAGCGCCGATGTACCACGGCCGCGATGTCGGATCGAAGTCCTCCGGCGGCGTCCAGTCCCTTCCGATAAGGAAATTGCCGTCAATATAGCCGTAGATGGCGACGAAAATATTCTTGACGGCCCGTTTGGAAAGAAAATCATCAGACAGTTTTGCCAGGATGTAGCTCAGATCCTTCGGGGAAGCGCCATGCTCCAACGCTTCGGTAATGGCTATGGCGGAATTGCCGAGCGCCATTTCGCTAGCCGATATCAACGACTGAATCTGAGCCTTGGACAGGGACATGACGCTCTCGCTGTAAAGCTCGGTCTGCCGTTGCATGATGCGGCTCAGGTAAAAACAGGAAATCAATACCAGCGTAGTAAACGCCACGCAGGTGAAGAGCAGTTCAAGATAATTCGCTCTTATGACATCCCTGTAGTTCACGGTTTTCGCCGCGCGGCGACCCTTAGCGCCGCCGCTCCAGGCGCTGAGGGTGTAAGTTGACGCGGGCGCGCCTTGCTTTTTGCCCGTAGGAGTCTCCTCGCCGGTAAAATTCTCGCTCATCCGCCGCCCAATGTCACTCCTCAAATCTCGGCGCTCCCAGGAGAGCGCAAGCGCGTCCGCCCAAATCCGAGCCTAATACTTCCCAGACTTTATCAAGTCATACAGGCGCCTGACTTCCGGAGGAAGGGCCGTTTCGATCGCCGAAAGGGTTGTATCCGCGAACGCCTTCCTATCGACGTCGTCGACTACCGTCATGCCCGCGTCTTCGAGAAACGATTCCAGGTCTTCCTCATCCCTTACGAACATCTCGTGTTCCACTCTCTGCATCTCTCTGCCGGCCTCGATAACGAGGCTTCGCAGATCCTCCGGCATAGCGTTTAACTTTGACTCGCTAATGACTATATAAACCCAGGAGCGGAGGTGCTCTGTCTTGCAGAGAAACTTCTGCGCTTCGTAAAATTTCATGGTCTTGATCATGGCAAGCGGGTTCTCCTGCGCCTCTACGACGCCGCGTCTGAGCGCGTTTTGCACCTCCGAGAGAGGCATGGGCATAGGGCTGGCGCCGAGGGCGTTCATGGCGGCCATTGTGATTTTAGAGGCGGTTATACGAATCCTCAAGCCCTCCATATCCCTCGTTTTTCGTATCGGCCTGTTCGCGGTGATGTTGCGCGCCCCGCGTTCAAAATAGCCGAGGACTGTCATGTTGGCTTTGTCCGCCAGAAGTTTCTCGAGTTTTTCGCCCACAGCGCCATTCACCACCCTGTTGAGTTCCTCAGATGATGTGATCAGGTAGGGCACGGCTAAGACGCCCATCTCCGGGACGACGCTTTGCATGCTCTCGCCGGTGAGCGTCATGTCAGCGCCGCCGCCCGTCAGGATTGAGTGAATTGTCTCCACTTCGGAGCCGAATTGATCGTTCGGATAGATTTTTACCTTTATCCGCCCGCCGGACCTCTCCTCGACATACTCCTTGAAGAAGACGCAGGCTCTGTGCCATGAGTTGTCCTCTCCCGTATGGTGAGATATGCTGATCTCGAAAACCCTCCCGGCGGGCGAGGCGGACGAATCGCGGGACAAACCGCCTGAACAGAGGATAATTGACGCAAACAGCAAAGAAAAAATCGTTTTCTTCATAGAGAAAAATCTCTCCCTCAAATTGACCGGTATTGGCTGAAATGTCCGTGGACAAGTCATCGGCGTTTGCGTGACGCGGCGGCGATTATGGAAAGTAAGTAATATTCTATCACTTTTCCTCATTTTGACAGCATATAATTTTGGACAGATATATTATTTATAAAACAAATGCTTGCATAAGTATGTGGAAATCAGCGCCGCCGTCTTTATTTTGATATTGACATATATTCTATATATCGATAGTGTGTCTCTGGAGTGAATTGAAAAAATTGGCGATTTTTGAGAGAAAATGAATTTTCTGGAGAACGCAGATGGTTGTCGAAAGAGTCATAAGCGCGGGAGACTATCTCTCACCCTCGAAGCTGCCGGGCGCGGACTTCGTCATAAATCCTTACGTCGGCTGTCCTCACAAGTGTATTTATTGCTACGCGGAGTTCATGAAGCGCTTCACGAACCATGACGAGCCGTGGGGCGACTTCGTTGACGTAAAGAGGTGCGCCAAGAGGATATCCCCCTCACGTGTGGAGGGCAAAAACATTTTCATGAGTTCCGTCACCGACGCGTACAACCCCTACGAGAAAAAATACGGCGTCTCCAGGAGGGTGCTGGAGCAGCTCTCGGGCGTTAGATGCAGTCTTACGATAACGACGAAGTCTTTTCTGGCGGTCCGCGATATCGACCTCATCAGCGCTATGCCGGATGCGACGGTCGCGCTGTCCATAAACTCAGTCGACCGGGAGTTCAGCCGCTGTATAGAGCCTTTCGCCTCCAGCCCCATGAAGCGCGTAGAGGCGTTGAAGAGGTTTCACGACGCGGGAGTCGCGACGGTCTTGTTTGTATCGCCGGTGTTCCCGGCGATCACTGATTTTCGAAAGCTGATCGAGGCGACGTCAGGTTTCGTCGACGAGTATTGGTTCGAAAACCTGAAGCTCCGACCGGCTTACAGGTCAAAGGTCATGCGTTTCGTCCGCGAGCGCTTTCCGGCGCTCGCCGCGCTCTACCGCGAGATATACGACCAGGGCGCGCCCGACTACTGGATATATCTTTCCGAGGAGATAGACTCATACTGCCGCAACAATGGAATTCCAAACTATCGGAAATTTATATCGGCTTACCGTTCGCCCCGATAGACTAAGGCTGCCGCGTCTATATCCCTTGTTATCAATTTTTGGTCCAGCAGGTACTTGCGAGTCGCGAGGAGCGATTTCACGTCTTTCTCCCGCAAATCGGCGCCGAAGTCGTACCAGCCCATCATCGACTCGACGTCCTCCTGGCTCATGCCGGTGTCGAGCGAGGCTGTGACTGTTGCGAGGTTTGGGTTCGCTTTTATGTAGTCCAGGGTTGCGGATCGCATCTCCCGGAATATCCTCACGGCGTCCGGGTGATCGGAGATAAATTTGCCGGACGCGACTACGAGGGAGAGCCCCTCAACCCGGCCATCGCCGTCCGCTATTACCACAGCGCCGGCCTTTTGAGCGCGCAGTATCTCTCCGCCGACAAGGAGCGCCGCGTCAGTCCGGCCCGCGATGAGCGCAGTCGCGGCGAGGGGTACGGGCATCGGGAAAAATTCGACGTCGGCCTCGGTCATGCCGTATTCGGAGAGCGCGGCGATGAACGCCTGATGCACGACGGAGCCGCGAATGCCGGCGACTTTTTTGCCCTTCAGGTCAGCCACGCTCTTTATCTCCTTGTTCGCTACTACTGCGAAGGCCTTCGGCGACCTGCTGTTCACGGCGATTATCTTCGCGTCGGCGCCGGAGGCCGCCGCGACGAGAAACGCCGCGTCGCCTATGCCCTGAACTATGTCGATATCTCCGGCGGCCATGGCCGCCATGAGCTGCGGGCCGGTCCGCATGTTCACGACGGAGACGTCGAAGCCGCGGAACGCCTTCCCGTAACTGCCCCTTTCCAGCTCGATCATGACGGGCAGGTTAAACGGAAGACGCCATCCGCTCAAGCGAAGAGCGTCTTCCGCCGAAAAACCGACAGGCGCCGAGACAAGCAGAAAGATAGCCGCCAGAGCTAATGAGATTCCTCTGAGATGGTTTCTCCCGATGACCCGTTTCACTGACGCGCCCTTCAGCTCTTATTTCCGGCCTTCTCCATGACGAAAGAGGCTATCGTTCTGAGCCCGAAAGCGGTCGCGCCCTTTATGTAGTACGAGTATGGCTCTTTAGCGAAGTCCGTGGCGGCGATATCCAGGTGAATCCACGGCGTACCCTTCCTGACGAAGCTCTCCAGGAACATCGCCGCGGTGATCGCGCCCCCATATCTGCCGGCCGAGTTTATGAGGTCGGCTATGGGGGATTTTACCTTTTTGCGCAGGTTTTCGTCGTTCATCGGCAGTTTCCAGAACCGCTCGCCGCTTTTAGCCGCCTCCGCCAGGAACTCCTCGCCGAATTTGTCGTCGTTCGTAAAGAGCCCGGCGGTGGTCTCGCCTAAGGCCACGGCGCAGGCGCCCGTGAGGGTGGCGACGTCGATGACGGCTTCCGGGTCCTGCTCGCATGCGTAAGCGAGAGCGTCCGCAAGCGTCAGGCGCCCCTCCGCGTCGGTGTTGTTGACCTCGATAGTCTTGCCGCTGTACGACTTTATCACATCGTCGGGGCGGTACGCCGAACCTCCTGGCATGTTCTCGGCGGCGCCGACTATGACGTGGAGCCTGATCGGCAGCTTCATCTCCGACACAGCCTTTATGACGCCGAGCGCTACGCACGCGCCCGTCTTGTCGCCCTTCATCGTCAGCATCGAGTCGGCCGGCTTGAGCGACAGGCCCCCGCTGTCGAACGTGAGCCCCTTGCCGACTATCGCGAGTGATTTGACGTTCGCTTCGCGAGGGGAGTATTCGAGGTGTATCAGACGGGGCTTCGTGGCGGACCCGTTCCCGACTGAGAGCAGGGCGTTCATGCCGCGCTTTTCAAGCTCGTCCGCGTGAAAGACGGAGATGCCCAGCCCCTTCTCCGCGGCGAGGCGACGCGCGATCTCCTCAAAGGTCCCGGGGTTGACTACGTTGCCGGGTTCGTTTGCTATATCCCTCGCGTAGCACTGAGCTTCCGCCAGAATCTTCCCCTCGGCGAGGCCATTCGCGTTTCCATTCATCACTTCGACGACGGACGGCTCGATGAAAACGTCATCGTCGTCTTTTTCGTGATACTTCTCGAACCTGTAACAAGCGAGCGTCGCGCCTTCGCCGACAGCGCGCGAAACGAGAGCGTCCCCGGCCCCCGGTATGGAGACGGCGACGCTGTCAAATCCGCTTGAGGCCGCCTGCCTGACGATGGAGAACGAAGCCTTGCGGTAGTCGTCGTAATCAGCCTCACCCCGCTTCCCGAGACCGTAGAGCACTATATGCCGCACCTCACCGTCGGCCAGCGGAATCACGAGGACCTTGCCCTTCTTTGCCTTGAAATTTTCCCTCGGAACGCACATTCCAACCAGAACCGCCAGGCTCGACGGAATTACGGATACATCGTCCTTAGTGAAATCGTCGAAGAGCGCAAGCCCCAGGACTTTCTTGCCTCCGATCTTAGAAGCGTCGTCTGAAACGCTGAATCTCATTTTAATGTCCTCCTGTTCTAAGGAAACGCTGATTAATTCGCTTAATCGACGTTTTGCTGTTTATGCGCACAGACGCCGCAAGGGTTTAAATCTTTACCCTTCAGGCCTCTAACAATAAATCAGCCTTTTCCTAAGGAAACGCCGATTAAATCGCTAAAACACGCTGCCGTTTGCGCCGGGCGGGGCTCGACGATACCGATTATACTACCTTCGGCGTTGTTAATATATGCGCCAATCTGCTATTATGTCCGGCGTTAAGACCGCGTTAAGACAAATTGCCCGTTTAAGGAGATACTGATTTAATCGGCGCTTCCCTAAATAAGGAAATGTGAGCCATGATGATTTGATTACGCTATAATAAAAAAAATCGAGGTGACGCCAGATGACCTCTTCGGGTAATATGGATTTACAATTTTCCGCCATAGACTTTTTTGCCGGCTCCGGCTTGGTCACGGAGGCGTTATCGCCATATTTCAAAGTTGTATGCGCGAACGATATATCGCCTCGAAAAGCGATAACGTATACGGCAAATCATGGGGATTCGCATTTCATTTTCGACGATATTAAAAATG
>JAISQP010000022.1 GCA_031274115.1 Synergistaceae bacterium | reverse complement strand
CTCAAACTCCGCCAGAGAGCCAGCTCTCTGGACTCTCACCCTTTATTTTATATTGTCCTCACCCGTCGGTTGTCGTCTCAGCGAGAGATGTCGGATTGTCGAATGAACGCAGAAAATCGGCGTCGGACAGCCGCCAAAAATGTCCGACGAGCGGCGAAGTAAGCGCAAAATCGCGCCCTCTGTACGATTTTGCGCGGCATGGACGTACTTCCGCCGCGGTCCGATTCACGAAGCGAATCGGTAATTCTCAACCGAGGGATATCTACCTGAGACAACTCGACAACCATATTTATAACGGACAGCTGACAACGCCGATGTTCTGGTCGCCGTTCATGTAGACCGAAAAATTTCCGCAGTAGAGGCGTATTGCGGCGTCGTCCCCGAGTTCGTAGGGCGTCCTCTCAAACCAGTCCTCGTTGAAAAGATTGTCCTTTTCTCCGTGAAATACCGGCATGTAGAAGACCTCGTCCGTCTCCAGGTCGGAGAAAAAGTGAGTCCCGTACGATAACTCCGGCATGTGGCCGGTCTTCGGGATGCCTATCTCCACGATGCACGCCACGTTCGATATCTCGTCGTACCTTACTGGGACGCCCAGCTCAGGGCTGCTGGAGCCGACCCGGCCGGGGGCCACCAGTATGTACTTCTCGGGGCGGATGCGATTGTTCATCTCCCCGAGCGCCCGCGCCACGCCCTGAAAATCATCGCTGCGCGCATATTTTTCCGGGTCCACGAGCACCAGATATTTTATCCCCTGGCAGCTCCCGTCAGTCACCATCCTGTCCGCTAAGAGCAGTGTCTCGCAGCCCTCCAGCGTCGGCCGGCTCGTCTGGTCGTGGAACTCCTTTATCCAGAGCGGGCGCGCCTGAAGCAGTTCGAGTCTGTTTTCGAGCGGCTCGTACGCGAACTCTATGTCGACGTAGGTGCCCATCCGCTCCTGCAGCAGCGGCATGAGTCCGTTCATGTTCTTGAAAAAACGCGCGTGAGTCTTCGGAAACGACTCGAAGGGCATACAGACCTTCCCCTCCGCCGGGGAAAAGATGCTCATCCTGTCCAGCGAGCCGAAATAGCCCTGATTTTCGTCGTAAATGTAGAGGCTGGCGTAGGTGGAAAAATCCGGGTGCCACCGGAAGGAGTCGCGCCAGACATCCTTGATGTCGATGGTTACGAGTTCGCCGGTCGACCTGTCGATGGCGTTGAAGTGCTCCTGTGAGTGTTTCATTATCTTGTACGCGCTCGACCCCTCGGGGCGGAGGTAGGGGTTGGTGAGGGAGTAAGTCCGGGCGTATCCGCGCTTCGTGCTCATCGTGCCGAGACCGAAGACCATGCGGATCAGCCCGTCCTCCCGTTTTATCCTCGTGGTCCAGCGCCGCCCGTTGTAGGAAAAACCGACGCCGGCCGTGGTGGGATAATAATAGTTGCCCCTCCAGCGTCCGGCAATTCTCATTATGACTATCCCCATCTTGTCGTCGGGGAGGTTGTGCTTCTGTCTGTAAATCTCGGCGGCCGGGAAGAAGGTCCGGGCGTACACGCGCTTTATCTGATGTTCCACCGCCTTGACCCTGTCGGCGAGGGATTCTTCGGAGTTCAGGAGGAACGGCGAGAGGTACTTGCCGGCGAACGAATATTTCAGCGAGTCCTCCAGCATCGAACTGCTCCGGATGGCCACCGGGTCCCGCATCTCGGCCAGATACCCGTACAGGGCTCTCGTGACGTAGGCCGGGAGGCTCATCCTGAGAAATTCGGCCTCCAGCTCCTCGGGCGGGCCGGCCCTGAGGCTGTCCAGGTCCCGTATCTGCGAGACGAAGTCGTCGAATACGTCCGTGCCTATGTACCTCGAACGGGGCAGCACGACGGCGCGGAGCCTTTCGTCGTCCGAATCGCGGAGGACCCTTATGGCGTGAAGCAGGGACCTGCCCTTCCCCCCGATAGTCCCGCTGCCGATTATAAAATGGGAAAACTCCGGGTCGTCCGTCGGATTCCAGGAAAAATACCGCTCCCGCACCTCTTCGTTAGAATCCATGTCTGCCCTCCCGGTTCCGCTCCGCGGAGCCCTAATTTCGGACGCTCTTTGAATATCACGATCGGATTTGCCCGTTCTTATTTTATCACCTATTTTTTATCGGGTACTACCACAAAACTGAGTATTCAGTATAGTATAATATAAGCACGAAGTAATGAGAGGACGATGCTTTGAGTAATGCCCGACGATAACTACAGGCACAAGCTGCAGGATGTTTTTGATCGGACGCATGAATTTCTTGGTTCCAGCATCGACCACGTGGTCGGCATCCGCGACGATGTGATGGTTGGCCTGCAGGATCTGTACGACGAACTCAACGGGGTGCAGAAGGAGATAAAGGATGTCCTGACGGCGAACGACTCCGTCACCGACGCTTACAAAAAGGCGCGCAGAGAGCTTGCCGCCGCCGAACTGGCGAGGGATTACGACGCTCAGGCGAGGGTGTATGAGGAGGCGGAGCGCTTTATGAGGCTTAGGGCCTCATTCGAGGAGCGCGAGCGATACCTCCGCCGCAGGCGCGACGACCTGGAGCGCGAGAAGGTGCGCATGGAGCGCATTATGGGGCACAGCACCAATATGATGGGCAAGCTCCGCCTCGCCTCGGAGATATTGAAGAGCAAACTCGACTCCATGGAGTCCGTTAAATCCACCGGAAACATGTACGCCACAGCTCTCGCGCTCCAGTTCGTGGAGAGGGAGAACAAGCGGCTGGCCCGCGAGATTCACGACGGCCCGATACAACAGTTCGCCGCCGCCCTGCTCTCCCTCGAATACCTGCAGGGCGTGGTGACGGGCGGCGATATAAAGGACATTGGCGTGGAGCTGGAGAGGATCAGGGATCAGTTTAAGGAGGCGATGAGTGATTTTCGCGGGTTCTTGATACAGCTTCAGCCGCTCGGGCTCGAAAAGGGCCTCGGCCGGGCGATCGGGAGGCTTGCCGAGAGCTACGGGGACCGGCACGGCATAGAGTTCGAGCTGGACTTGCAGCAGG
>JAISQP010000015.1 GCA_031274115.1 Synergistaceae bacterium | reverse complement strand
CTGCGGGACGCGGGGTACGGCGGACGCCTGCTGAACCTGGAGGATGGCGTAAACGCGTGGGCGCGGGACGTCGACAGCAGTTTGCCGCGGTATTAAGGGAACGCCGATTTGTCGACGGTCTCCGCACTGTTTGTCTTTTAATAATTCTACATACTGGGAGGAAATGAAATGTCCGAGAAACCTGTAATAAACACGCTGGGCCGCGAGGCGGCATATCAGCTTGCAAACGTGACGAAGACCGCGCCGCAGTTCGGTGCGATCACTCCGAGGTGGCTTACCAGGACGCTCGAGTTCAAGGGACTCGAAGCCGGCGTCTACAGGGTGAACAGAGTCGTCGAGGGGGACACCCCTCTTGACGCGCTGTGCAGCAAGGACCCTAACAGGGTCGAGATTCCGAAGGGCTACGTCGAGTACGAGAAGAAGCCGCGCGAGTACCAGCTCAACTCGATTGCGACTATTATCAATGTCGACACGAAGGTGTCGGACGTCTATAGTTCTCCCTACGACCAGGTCGGCGAGCAGATTGCGCTCGCTGTCGAGAGTTTGAAGGAGCGCCAGGAGAGTCAGATCATAAACAGCGACGACTACGGCCTGCTGAAGAACGCCGCCGACTCGCAGCGCGTCCAGACCAGGGACGGCAGGCCAATGCCGGACGATCTCGACGAACTGATAACCAAGGTCTGGAAGGAGCCGTCGTTCTTCCTGGCCCATCCTAGGGCCGTCGCCGCCTTCGCGCGGGAGTGCACGAGGCGCGGCGTTCCGCCGGTCACAGCGAACATCGCTGGCGGAACCTTCATCACATGGCGCGGAATACCGATAATCCCGACCGACAAGCTCTTCGTGGACGGCCAGAAGAACCCGCGCGGCAAATCCGGCAAGACGAACATCCTGCTGGTCCGCACCGGCGAGAGCAAGCGCGGCGTAATCGGCCTCTATCAGGCGGGGCTGCCCAATGAGCAGTCGAGAGGGCTTTCGGTGCGCTTCAGAGGCATCGACGACAACGGCGTCGCCTCCTACCTGCTGTCGCTGTACTGCTCCGCCGCGGTCCTTGCCGACGACGCTCTCGCCGTACTGGAGGACGTTGAGGTCGGTGAGTACTATGACTACAAGACCATCTGACGCCCTCCCATACAACGCGCTGGAGCTTTCTCCGGAAGCCTGCGGCCTGCCGGGCGAGCGCGAGCTGGCGGCTCTTGCCGCCGGTTATTTTCCTGAATTCTTCCCAGCCGACGGCGGGGCTCGGACCGAGGCCTACAAGCCGACGGTCGCGCCCGCAAATGGATATGATGACGCGAGAGGCGCTATTCCGTCTCTTTCGGATCGGGGCGGGGCGGCGAATATTCCGCGCGTCTCGCGGGTCGGCGGCGTTCCGATCGAAAAAATCCGCTCGGACTTTCCGATACTGTCCGAGCGGATAAACGGCCATCCGCTCGTGTGGCTCGACAACGCCGCCACGACGCAGCGTCCGAGACAGGTCATAGAGAGGATCTCGTACTACTACGAGCACGAAAATTCCAACGTGCATCGCGGGGCCCATACCCTGGCGGCCCGCTCGACCGACGCGTACGAGGCCGCGCGCGCGAAGATCGCCCGCTTCATTTCAGCGGAGAGCGCCGACAACATCGTGTTCGTCCGCGGCGCGACGGAGGGGCTGAACCTTGCGGCCTACGGATATGTGAAGCCCCTCCTCCGTCCCGGCGACGAGATAATCCTCACGATCCTCGAACATCACGCGAATATTGTGCCCTGGCAGCTCGTGGCGGAGGAGACCGGCGCGGTCCTGCGCGTCGCCCCGGTGGACGATTCCGGGCAGATTATTCTGTCGGAGTACGCCGGGCTCTTTAACCGGAACACGAGATTCGTCTCGATGACCCACGTCTCGAACGCCATAGGGACAGTCGCCCCCGTTCAGGAAATGACGGCGATCGCGCATGGGTACGGAGTGCGCGTCTGTGTGGACGGGGCGCAGTCCGTCTCCCATATTCCCATAGACGTGTCAGCGATAGGCGCAGATTTCTTCGTGTTCTCGGGGCATAAGATATTCGGGCCGAACGGGATCGGGGTCGTTTACGGCCGTGATGACGTCCTGGAGCTGGCGCGTCCGTGGCAGGGCGGCGGCAACATGATCGCCGACGTCACGTTCGAGCGGACCCTGTATCAGCGCGCGCCCCAAAAATTCGAGGCCGGAACGGGCAGCGTCGCTGACGCGGTGGGGCTCGGCGCCGCCGTCGATTACGTCTCCTCCATAGGGATGGAGAACATCGCCCGCTACGAACGGGATCTGCTCGAATACGCAGTGAGCGAGCTGGGCGCGGTTCCCGGACTGACTTTCATAGGGTCGGCCGCCGAGAGGGCGAGCGCGCTGTCGTTCGTGCTGGAAGGGCGCGGCAACGAAGAGGTCGGCAAGTATCTCAACGAGGCCGGAATCGCGGTGCGAGCCGGCCACCACTGCGCGCAGCCGATATTGCGGCGCTTCGGCGCCGAGGGTACGGTGCGCCCCTCCGTGGCGTTTTACAATACGCCGGAGGAGATAGAGCTGCTTGCGCGCAAGCTGTTCGAACTGGCGCGCTGAACGCGCCGCGTCCGCGGATCTGGAGGGCATGATGGAGACGCACGGAAATATCAATATTCGCGAACTTACCGACATGATTCTCGCCAGTTACGGCGAGGAGGGGGACATAATCAAGATCGAGGCGAAAAGCCCGATAAGCGGCGCGGTCGTCACTGAACTCATAGAAAAGCTGCGGGATCTCGTATTCGCGGGTTTTTTCGGCCAGAAACATCTTAAGAGCGACTCGATAGAGTATTACGTCGGGGAGCTCCTCGAGGCCCTGATCTATCACCTCGAAAAGCAGATATCGCGCGCGCTGCGCCACGTGAAGACAGACGAACCGGCCATCGAAGAGGAGGCCGGTCGCGCCGCGAGGGCGTTTTTAGCGAAAATTCCCGATATACGCCGCGTCATAGCGACAGACGTGACCGCGTTTTACGACGGCGACCCGGCCGCTTTCAGCAAGGACGAAATTATCCTGTCATATCCTGGGATGTACGCAATACTGGTGAACAGGCTGGCTCATGAGCTGTTCCTGCTGGGAGTTCCCCTGATACCCCGAATGATGACGGAGCACGCCCACAGTCTGACGGGGATAGACATTCACCCCGGCGCGACTATAGGACATCACTTCTTCATCGATCACGGCACCGGGATCGTGATCGGCGAGACGACCAAGATAGGCAACTACGTGAAGATATATCAGGGCGTCACCCTCGGCGCGCTTTCGACGCGAGGAGGCCAGACGCTGCGCGGCGTGAAGCGCCACCCGACGATAGAGAGCCACGTCACCATCTACTCCGGCGCGTCTATCCTGGGCGGTTCGACAATTATCGGCGAAGGCGTGGTGATAGGATCCAACGCCTTTATAACGAAAAGCGTTCCGGAGAAGACGAGGGTGAGCGTGAGGGACCCGGAGCTCCAGTTCAAGGAAAACGAACGGAAGCGCAACGTCGAATTCACTCAGGATGAGTTCTGGGACTACGTAATATAAGAAAACGCTGATTTATTGTCAGAGGCCTGAAGGGTACTGCAACATATCGCTCCTAAAGTTTGAGGGTATATTTTTCGACCGGGGCGAACGCGTCGGTAAAGGCCGCGATTCTGGGGGTGAAGGGCTTCGTCCATCTGTGGGCGAGAAGACCTGCTATGTAGTCGTCCGCCGGCGCCGTCTCCGGGACGGTTTCGGAGGCTAGAGCCACTATCATCAGGTTTTGGCGGATTCCGGCGCTGTTTGGGTATGTGGCGGGAAAGATCATCACAGTGGGGAACGACGCGGCTATGCTAGAGTATATCCCGCTGAAAAGCTCTCCGTCGATCGAGGAGATGACGTTTACCACGAAAACTCCGTCGGGGGCCAGGAGCCCGCGGATCGCGGACATGCACTCGACGGTGGTCATGTGAAACGGAATGTTGTACGAGGAGCCGAAGACGTCCTCGAATACGGCGTCGTACTTGCGCTCGCCGGACGATTCGCGGTTGAGGAAGATGCGCGCGTCCTCGTGATATATGTTCTGCCCCGGCCTGTCCAAAAGATGGAAGTATTTTCTCGCGGCGTCCGTTATGCCGGGGTCCAGCTCCACTATGTCCACGGACACGCCGGGCCTCGCGGCCGAGATGTGCCTGGGCACGCAGTAACCTCCCCCTCCCAGCATCAGGATATTTTTGGCGGAGGGCTTGTAGTGAAACGCGAGGTCGTAGAACTTCGTGTAGTCGCTGTAAAGCTCCGCCGGGTTATCGAGATACATCAGAGACTGCGCCCCCATGGGGTCGGTCTGAAGGACGCGCACGCGTCTTCCGCTGTTGTAGACGCTCATGTCCATGATCTTTATGCTGTTGTACTGAGTGTCGATCGTTATCCCGTTCGGCGTCATCGGCAAAGCACCAGCCTCATTCGATATTCCGTGCGATATTCCATAAGCTATGATCGCAACGGCGAGCAGCCCCGCGATTTTCGAGGCCGGCCTGTAGAGCAAAAGCGCCGCGAACCCCAGGACAGCCGCGACAATGAACAGTATCGTCCTCGATGAGAAGAAGGATATCAGGACGAAACCGCCCAGGAACGTTCCCAGTATGCTGCCTGCGGAGGAGAGCGCCGAGAACCTGCCCACGGTCGAGCCGGCGGAGCCCAGATTGCGCATAGCCAGGCGGACGATAAACGGCGATACGGTCCCCAGAAGAGCGCTTGGCGCAGCGAAGAGGCAGAGCGAGGCGATGACCGATCCCAGATAGACGTTGCCTCTCCCCGTCGACTTCAGAATCGCGTCGAGCAGCGGGTTCGCGATGATCGCCACAATAGCGGTGATGACCGCGGAGGCCGCTATTATCGCCGCCAGCAGCTTCGGGTCGGGGCGTCTGTCGGCGATCTTCCCTCCGAGCCAGTAGCCGAGAGTGAGGCTTGCCATTATTATACCGATCAGCGAAGTCCAGACGACGAGCGACGTGCCCATGTACGGCGCCACGACGCGTGACCCCGCCATCTCGAGCACCATCACGCACATCCCGCCGAAGAACGACACGAACGAAAGCCGCGCCGCTCCTACCGGACGCTCCTCAGATTTTTCAATATCCCTTTTTTTCACGACGGCCATCGCCATTCCTCCCCTGAACTTTTCAGAACAGGGACATAATAAATTATAAGCCGGCTATTTGCAAAGGGAAAGGGATAAAATAAAAGATGGAGTAGTATAATGTCTGTCATGCGATTACAAAAAGAAGGGGCGTAATTTTGATGAAGTTCAGAGGGATCATGTCACGCGTAATTCTCTCCGTAGTTCCGATAATAGTCGTCTCAAAAACTGAAGACGCGGATACGGGCCCATAGAGGCCGAACGTACACTGCGCCAAGGCGGCGTGGCATGTCGGGGGACGGGACACGGGAGACTCAATCTTTCAGGGCGGATATCGGAGAGATGGAAAATTTATATTCCTTCGTAAGGCGCGTCATGAGGGCGCATAACGTCGCCGAGCGCGTAGTGCTCCTCATGGAGATGGCCGCGGATGAAATTTTCTCGAATATAGTGAAATACGCATATGCGGAACCGCGTGACGCGAAAGTAGACGTAGAACTCCGCGTGGGAAACGGCGCGGTCGAGATGACTTTTCGCGACAAGGGCGTTCCGTTTGATCCAACGGGGGTCGAGCCGCCCGACCTCACGGCGGACGCGCTCGCGAGAGAACCGGGAGGGCTGGGCGTCCACATGGCCAGATCGACAGTCGACGAGCTGGCGTATCTCCGCGAAAACGGCAGCAATGTGCTGACTCTGAGAAAATATGTTTGACCTCCCCGGTCCGCCGAATCCAGTGGAAATCACGCCGCCGGACCCCGAAAACGGAAAAAGGGGGCTGAGCGTCGGGAAAATCAGCGTTATTCTGGCGGGAATCGTCCTGTTTGCCGCCTGTAACGCGCTAACCGACAAAATTTTAACCGTCGAATTTTTCAAGCTGAAGATACAGGCCGTCATTCCTCTTTTGTGCGGTTTTATCATGGGGCCCGCGGAGGGCTTTCTGGTCGGTTTCGCCGGAAATTTCATCAGCGACTCCCTCGGCGGCGTCTCCGTGAAGTTCGCCTTCTCCTACTCGATGGGCAGCGGTATCTTTGGCTGTATGATGGGTTTTTACGGCGGACACTTTCGATATCTCGACAACCCGAGAGCGCTCACCGCGTTTTTTGCGTATATTTTGCTGACATTCTCAGTCGGGGTTCTCTATTCGGTCGCCGCCGAAAGCGTTCTCCTCGGAACGAACTTCCTGGCCGAGATGGAGCGTATCGGCATCCCCGTCATTGTGGCGAGTTTTTTCGCGGCGGTAAGCGTAATCCCCCCCCTTTTTTACTTCACGGGAAGGATTCGGAGGACCATCGCCAACAGGTTCATACTTTTTTTGTACTACTTCGCCCTGATCCTCGCCATTGGCAGCGTCGCCGCCACGTTCGCCTTTTTGAAGGAGGAATCCGGGATCCCCGAAGCGAATATCCCGGCGCTTCTGTTTATGTGCGACATCCTGCTCATTCCGGTGTTCGTAATTACATTAGCCTCGTTCTTCGTCGCGCATCGCGTAACCAGGAAGGTTATGGAACCTCTGTCCAATCTGAGCGGCGAGATCGTTCGGATAGCGGACGGGGGCTTTTCCGACAGAATCAAGGTCAGCCACGAAGGGATCATCCAGGACCTCGCGGAGTCCTTCAACGAAATGACAGACAAGCTAGCGGTCTACTCCGAAGAGATAGAGAGGACTGCCCGCGATAAGGAGCGCATGCGAACGGAACTCTCCGTGGCTGCCGGAATACAGAGCATGCTGCTGCCCGAAGCCGAGGACGAAAATCAGGACGCGGACGTTGAAATCTACGGCAGGATGATTCCCGAAAAAGAGATAGGGGGAGATTTTTTCAACTACAGCTTCATGGAGGGTGGGCGCCTGTTCTTCGTGGTGGCGGACGTGTCCGGTCACGGCATACCGGCCGCGCTGTTCATGATGGTGGCGGATCTGCTCCTGCTGAGTCTGATTCAGACAGGACCGGATATCGGCAATGTTTTTACTGTGCTGAACCGCCGGCTCTGCGAGAAAAACCGAGAAGGATATTTCGTCACCGCCTTCGCCGGCATTCTGGAGACGGCGACGGGACGGCTGAAATATGTCAACGCCGGGCACAATCCGCCTTACGTCAAATCCGCGGCGTTAAATCCGGACGGCTTCCGCGAATTGCCGTGTGAAGTTAACTTTGTCCTGGGAGGACTGGACGGGATCGTATATACGTCGCGCGAGACAACCCTGCGGAAGGGCGATTTTCTCTTCGTCTACACCGACGGCGTCACGGAGGCGATGAACAGGGACTTGGAGCTGTTCTCGAAGAGGCGGTTGGAGGCCGCGCTGACGTCGGTCATCGACGAAAACCCCGACGCGACGCCCAAGGAGATGGTAGATCGGGTATTCGAAGAAATCACGCGTTTCTCCGAAAACACGGAACATACAGACGACATCACCATGCTTGGCGTCAAGCTTTAGGAAGGCTGATTATGCGCCGGCAATCGGTGTTGTAATGCGGATCCGGTCTCGGAATGCCGGCGCTAAGCAGCTGTTGTACGCGCTATTTGCGTCTTGCCTTTTTATGAGCTAGTGTCTTGACGCATAGCATGATTGTCAAACCGACCAGCCCCAATGCTCCCGCGTCGCACCCGCCGCCGGAACTATCATAATCGGCGTCGGAGGCCTGCGCCCACTCGCCTTTTATGTTCGC
>JAISQP010000007.1 GCA_031274115.1 Synergistaceae bacterium | reverse complement strand
CGCGACGTTCCTCAACTGCGCGACAACAGGTTTTTTTATGCGAGGCGCCGTCCCTGTTCACTTCGACACCGAGAGGGAGGTCGTCGAGGTCATGCTCAAAAGCCTGGCGCCAAAGCCGGTGCGCGAGACGCGGCTTCTTCAGATAGCGAACACTCTTCATTTATCGGAGTGCCT
This sequence comes from Synergistaceae bacterium, assembly GCA_031274115.1. The sequence continues at coordinate 5,143 of JAISQP010000007.1, read as the reverse complement.
CGCGTCGACAGCCCTTTTGCCTGAACTCGAGCGCGCTTCCGACGTCGAGATTACCGGCCCCCCCGCGCCGATGACGTTCACGGAAGACGGACGGCTGAAGTTCAGGCTTGCCGGACAGCCAGGCTCTCCATCCTGACGCTTCGGCGCGAGCCGGCGCGTTTTTTAAAGAAATCGGAGGTATTTCGGGTATTGGCATATTTATGGTGAACGGCTATAATGTCCTCTGCCCTTGGGGTGTAGCCAAGCGGCAAGGCAGCGGACTTTGGATCCGCCATCGATGGTTCGAATCCATCCACCCCAGCCATTTGAGCCTCTTGCAATAAATCAACCAGGGGCTTCTTCTGTTTTTTATTGTGTCTCTGTTGGCGTGTTGCGCTTGGGAAGGAGTGTCGTAGGCTAGATGAAGGTGGAGACGGAGTCTTTGTGCGTGTTGATTCTTGCGGCAGGCAAGGGAGTTCGTATGCACAGCGACAGGCCCAAGGTTTTGCAGCCTCTCCTGGAGGAGCCGGTTGTTTATTATCCCCTCAAAGCGGTGGAGAGCGCCGGTCTGAATAACATAGCCCTCCTTGTCGGCCACCGGGGCGAACTGGTTGAGGCGTACCTCAAAAAAGAATGGCCTGACGTCGACGTAGTCTGGCAGAAAGACCAGCTTGGGACCGGACATGCCGTAAGCGTTGCCGAGGATTGGTGGAAGCGATTTGAACACGTTATGGTGATATCCGGCGACGTTCCTCTTGTGAAGGCCTCTACGCTGTCGGATCTTGTCGAGAAACACCTGAGGATAAAGCCGCAATGTTCTTTTATCAGTTTTCTGAGGGACGACCCATCCGGATACGGGCGCATAGTCCGTCTCGCGGACGGCGCCGTCCGTATCATAGAGGATAGGGACGCGGTCGAGGAGGAGCTGCTGATACACGAGATCAACTCCGGCGTGTATGTCTTCGAGACGGAGTCCCTGTCCGCGGTCATAAAGAAAATCGGCCGCAACAACACGCTGGGGGAGTATTATCTTACGGACGCGGTTACCCTTATAGGCGAGACCGAGGGCGATGTGAACGTCGTGATGTGCGATGATCAGTTCGAACTTTTAGGGGTAAACACCCCCAATGACCTTGCGGTGACCGCGCAAGCCTTGAATATGAGGATAGTCAGCGACCACATGCTCGGAGGGCTCAAGTGCATGGATCCGCGCTCGACGTGGATCGGCCCGAGAGTAGAGATCGCCCCCGACGTCTTCATAGAGCCGGGCGTTCAGATATGGGGCAAGTCTCACATAGCGTCGGGTGCGCGCGTCGGGGCTTACTCAACGCTGCGAAACGTGAAAATCGGAGGCGGCTCGACCGTTCACGGACCGTCTGTCGTCTGTGACGCGCGGATCGGCGACAAAGCCGAGGTCGGTCCTTTCGCCTTCATTCGCGGTGACGCGGAGATAGGCGACGGCGCTAAAGTCGGACGTTTCGTGGAAATTAAAAAGAGCGTGATAGGGACGGACTCGAAAGTCCCTCACCTCTCCTACATAGGAGACGCGGAAATTGGGGAGGGGACAAATATAGGCGCGGGGACAATCACGTGCAATTACGACGGGGAGCGCAAAAATCGCACCACAATAGGGTCAGGATGCCTCGTAGGCAGCGACACCATGTTCGTGGCGCCGGTCTCTGTCGGGGACAACTCCGCCACAGCCGCCGGCTCCGTCATAACGAAGGACGTGCCGGACAGGACGCTCGCTATAGCGCGCTCACGCCAGACCAACATAGACAACTGGTCTTTAAGGAAGAACGTCGATGACAAAGCCTCAAAGGGCAACGAGGAGAACTGAATGTTATGGAGGCATCCGCCCGAGGAATTAAGATAGTTTCCGGAAGTGCGCATGAAAAATTTGCGAGAGAGATATGCGAGGCCATATCGCTCCCGATGGCGGAGAGAAAAATTTTCCGCTTCTCAGACGGCGAGGTGGGCTTGTCGTTACAGGAGAGCGTTCGCGGGATTGACGCTTTTGTCATTCAGTCCACGTGTCAGCCTGTCAACGAAAATTTAATGGAGCTTTTGATAATAATCGACGCTCTCAAAAGGGCGTCGGCGTGGCGGATAAACGTTGTTCTTCCCTACTTCGGATACGCCAGACAGGATCGCAAGGCCCGTCCGCGCGAGCCAATCACAGCAAAGCTCGTGGCTAACCTTCTGCAGCACACGGGAGCGGACCGTGTCATTACTGCCGATCTCCATGCCGGACAGATTCAGGGTTTTTTCGATATCCCCGTCGATCACCTGACTGGAATTCCGTTGCTTGCGCTGCATTTCAAGAGGATATTGAAGGACGATCTCAAGGAGAAGCGGGTCGTAACCGTCTCCCCCGATATCGGCGGAGTGGTTCGGGCGCGAAGTTTCGCTGAGTTGATAAACAGTGAAATCGCCATTGTCGACAAGCGGCGCTCGTACGACGTTGCCAATAAAAGCGAGGTCATGGACATCATAGGTAAAGTGAGAGGGAAAAAAGCCATCCTCGTTGACGATATCGTGGACACGGCCGGAAGCGTCGTAAACGCCGGCAACGCGTTGGTCGAGCATGGAGCGGACAAGGTGTACGCCTGCGCCGTTCACGGCGTATTGTCAGGCGAAGCGGTACAGCGGATCGAGCGGTCCTGCTTCGAGGAAATGGTGCTGACTGATACTATTCCGTTGTCGGAAGAAAAGAGGATCCCCAAGATAACGACGCTGTCCATCGCCCCGCTCTTCGCGGAGGCTATTCGCAGGGTTCACCTCGAACAATCCGTAAGCATTCTTTTTCAGCCGAAGGCTAAACGCAAGCAAAACCAGCTGTTCGACTGATTTTTTGAGTATATTTTTAAGGAGGAGTTTATAAATGGCAACAGGAGAGGCAACAAAGATCAAATTTATAAAGCGCGAAGGAATCGGTAAGGGAATTTGCCGCAAACTTCGCGCCAAGGGCGTTGTCCCGGCGATTTTCTATGGTCCGGATTACAAGGAGAGCGTTGTGGGGTCGGTGGACGCGAAAGATCTCTCGCGGGTTACGAACTCTCCTAACTGGGAGACGAGCATGATTGACCTCGAGATGCCGGATGGCAAGGTTGAAATGGCCCTCCTGCGCAACGTCGACCGCCACGTAGTCACTCAGAATATTCTTCACGTGGATCTGTATCAGCTCGTTAAGGGACACAAAGTGAAAGTCGCTATTCCAATCCGGGTCATAAACAAGGATATATGCGCCGGAGTAAAAATGGGCGGCATATTGGAGCAGCCGGTTCGCGAGGTCGATATCATGGTCCTGCCCAGGGAAATCCCCTCGGAGATCGTGCTCGACACGGCAAAAATGCAGATGGGCAGCGAAATATTCGCTCGCGATCTCGAGTTTCCGGAGAGCGCGGAGCTTCTGTCGTCGCGCGACTCCGTCATTTTGATGGTGGCGCGGCCGAAGTCGCTCGCGGAATCGCCGGAGGAGTCCGGCGAGGAGACGACAGAGGTGGAGGTAGTGGGCAAGGGTAAACGCAAGGAGGACGAGGAGTAGTCCGATATTGAAGCTTGTCGTGGGGTTGGGAAACCCCGGTCCGGAATATGCGTGGAGCCGCCACAACGCGGGATGGCTCCTGACAGATTCTTTTATAACGCGCGCACGTCTCTCGGAGCCCCGCATGAAATTCAGCGGGGCTTTTTGGCCCGCGTCGCCCATCGAGGGCGAGAAGGTCGCCTTTCTGAAACCTTTCACCTACATGAACCTGAGCGGAAATTCCGTGATAGAGGCGGCGCGCTATTATGACCTGGCGCCGGAGGACGTGCTCGCGGTATTCGACGACGCGGCGCTTCCGTTTGGAAAGCTGCGCTATCGCAGGAGCGGTTCCGCGGGAGGACAGAAGGGCATGATCTCTATCATCGCGGCCCTCGGTACTCTCGACGTGCCGCGTCTTCGCGCCGGAGTCGGCGGCCCGGCACCTCGCGTCGAGCTGCGGGATTGGGTGCTGAGCAAGTTTCCGAAGCAGGAGAGAGATTTATGGCCGCTCGTGGAGGACCTCGCCTGGATCTGTCTCGTAAAATGGCTGTCAGGCGCCGCGGGCGAGGGATTCACAGTACAGATCGAGGATGGCTGCGAGAAGAAAAGTAAATGAGCGATACGGTTGCATACAATAGTCTGCTCGCTATAACCCCCCAAAAGTGGAAAGGCAACAGGTCGCTGCACCTTCCGGTGGCCGGCGCGGCAAGGCCATGGCTTTGCAGGGGATTCGAACGCCCGCTCCTGATCGTCCTGCCTGACTCCCGTCAGGCGAGAAATTTTTTTGCGGACGCGAACTCGATCAGGCCGTTACCGGAATTGAGCGGCCTGCCCAACGTAGAGCTGATGCCTGAAATAGCGATAGCCTCATTTGCGGACGATCCTCAGATGCTGGAGGCGCAAAAGGCGGAGCGCGGCGAGGCCATGAGCCGATGGGTTGACGAAGGAGGAGTCCTCCTCGCCACGCCCGGCGCGCTCATGGGTCCTATTTCCTTCGGCGGAGACAGGCTGGAGCTTGTCAAAGGGGAGGAGATCAGCCGAACTCGTCTGATAGACTGGCTCCAGGCAAAAGGGTACGAGAGGGTCGACATCGTGTGGTCTCCGGGGCAGTACACCTACAGGGGCGGAATCGTCGATCTCTTCGATCCGAAGGATTCATATCCAATGAGAGTGGAGTTCTTCGATGACGAGATCGAGAGCATGAGGTTCTTCGCGACTGATACCCAGAGGAGCGTCAGGAATTTTTCCCGCGGCGAGGCGCGCGCTCTTTCGTCGCGAAAAAACGCCAGGATCGGCGATTTTTTCCCGCCCGATATGCACGTTGTCTTCGTGGAGCCCCCCGAGCTCGAAAACGCGGCGGACAGCTACGCTTGGCTTCGAGCCGGCGTCGAGAGAGAGCTTGCTCATGACGAGCCGATGACATGGCTCGATATCGAGCGCGCGCTCTCTCTCTCTCCCAGGGTCAGGCTCGTCGCGAGCGTGGCCAGGGGAGAGAACGAGACCGGGATAATGGGTCTCCCGAACTTTCGCGGCAGGAGAAGAGACCTGGAATCATATTGCGGCGATCTCAAATCGCGCGGCATATCGGTCCTGATCGTATCGGAAACCGAACACTTCCGCGACTGGGCGGAGAAGACG
>JAISQP010000223.1 GCA_031274115.1 Synergistaceae bacterium | reverse complement strand
AAGTTGTATCATCTCGTTAGTAGGAAGCATATATGGGGGGGGTTTAGATGGGCGCTTCATCCGCGCCAAAGAGGAGCAAAGGTAAATCCGCGAGTTTTGTTGATATGCTGGCTTTCCCTTGCGCCCCGGAATTTTTTTCAGTTCGAGCGGTGGGAAGATTCCGAGATTGACGTTCATCGGCTGAAAAGACTCGGGCGAGGCGGTCGCGAGGTAGTGCAGAAGCGAGCCTATTGCCGTCTCTTCCGGCCATTTTAGCATTTCGCGCCCGTTGATCGCCGCATGAGCGTTCAGCGCGGCGACTAACCCGGACGCGACGCTCTCTGTGTAGCCTTCCACTCCGGTTATCTGCCCCGCGAGAAAGAGGTCGTCCCGAACAGGTTTGCCCTCCGAAAGCGGACGCATAAAGCGGTCAAGAACCCTCGGAGCGCATACGAAGGCATTTTCGTGCATCACGCCTTTTCTGACAAATTCAGCGTTTTCGAGCGCCGGTATCATCCGGAAAACTCTCTCCTGTTCGGGCCATTTAAGGTTCGTCTGAAAGCCAACCATGTTGTAAAGCGTTCCCTCCGCGTTATCGCGTCTGAGTTGGACGACAGCGTACGGCGTCCTCCCTGTCGACGGGTCCGACAGGCCTACGGGACGCATAGGTCCAAATCTCAGCGTGTCTGTCCCGCGTTCGGCCATTACCTCTACAGGCAGACAGCCTTCGAAATACCGCCGCTCCTTTCTTCCTCCGTCGCCGCGAAAAACATGCGACGTCGATCGTTCCGCGGTCGCAAGCTCCCTTTGGAACTCATCGTACATGGTCCTGTCCATGGGGCAATTGATATAATCGTCATCCTGCCCGTAGCGCCCGGCGCGAAACGCGCGGCCCATGTCAATCGACTCCGCCGCGATAATTGGCGCGGCTGCGTCAAAAAAGGAGAGGCAATCCTCCCCGACAACCCTCTTTATCCCCTCGGCGATTCCCCCGGACATGAGCGGTCCCGCCGCTATTATCGTCGGGCCGTCCGGTATTTCTTCGACTTCTCGTCTAACCATCTCGATGTTGACGTTTTCGGATATCTCTTTCGTCACCATCCCGGAAAAAATTTTCCTGTCCACAGCCAGCGCTCCGCCAGCCGGAACCCTCGATCTTTCGGCGCAGCTGATTATTAAACTGCCGAGCATCCGCAGCTCGTCCTTCAGAATACCGGCCGGACTCGTGGGCCTGTCGGCGCCCAGCGAGTTGCTGCAGACGAGTTCCGCCAGGTCGCCGGTCGAGTGGGCGGGAGGGGTCTTCTCCGGCCTCTTCTCGAACAGCCTTACCCGCACGCCTCGGACGGCGAGCTGCCACGCGGCCTCCGAACCTGCCAGTCCTCCTCCCACGACGGTCACGGAGTCACGCTGCGCGTTAGTCATTACGCTCCGAAGTCGCGATTTATCGGGCTATTGTTATTCGAGCGCATTAGAGGCTTCATCGTCGAACTCTTCGGACGCGTCCGTTTCGTCGGTTTCGTTTGCGACCTTCGCGGCTTTTACGGCAGGTTTTTTCCAACTGACGAAGTCGCAGTCAGGGTATCGGCTGCAACCGTAGAAGGATCGTCCTTTCACCTTGCCTTTGCCGGCTTTGCGCTGAATTACCTCGCCTTCGCCGCACTTCGGGCACTTTATGCCGATCGTCTTCACGATCCTTCGGGTGTAACGGCAATCCGGGTAACCCGTGCATGCGATGAACTCTCCAAATTTGCCGCGTTTTATCACAAGAGACTTGCCGCAATCTGGGCAGTCCTCCCCTATCTCTTCAGGGGCTACCGTCATTCGCTCGGCGGTGGCCGATACTTCGTCGAGAACAGGCTTGAAGCTGTTCCAGAAATCGCGCACTACCTCTATCCAATTAACGCGGCCGGACTCGACTGAATCCAGCTGGCCCTCCATACCGGCTGTAAATTCCGTGTTGATCAGGCTTGGGAAGTACTTTACAAGAAAGGAGTTCACAACCTTCCCGAGCTTAGTAGGGGCAAGCTTTTTGTCCTCTTCCCGCTCTACGTAGCCTCGGTCAGCCAGGGTCTCTATTATGGACGCGTACGTTGAGGGGCGGCCTATGCCTTTTTCCTCGAGCACCTTGACGAGCCCCGCGTCGGTATAGCGCGCCGGCGGCTGCGTGAACTTCTGTTCCCGCTTTATGTCTATCAGCTCAAGTTTCTCCCCAGCCTCAATAGCCGGTATATTCACGTCTTTAACCCCGAGCGGCCATACTCTTCCCCAACCGGGGAAGATGACGACTATGCCGGCCTGCTTCATTCCATATTCTCCGGACAGCGCCTCTACAGTGGTGCGGGCTACTATAGCCGGCGTCATCTGGCTTGCGATGAAACGGCCCCAGATCATCTCGTAGAGACGAAACTGCTCCGGCCTCAGAAAGGGTTTCAGGGATTCCGGCGTTAGAAAAGGATCTGTCGCTCGGATGGCCTCATGAGCGTCCTGAGCCTTGCCCTTTGGGGTGTAGACATTCGGCTTGTCCGGCAGATATTCCGCGCCGATGTTTTTTTCTATGTACCTGCGGGATGAGTCCAGCGCTTCCGGAGCGAGGCGGAGGCTGTCGGTGCGCATGTAGGTTATGAGGCCGACGGGGCCTTTCCCGGGTATCTCCACTCCCTCATAGAGCGACTGGGCTATTCGCATCGTCCTCCGAGGCGAGTATCCCAGCCTGCGGGAGGCTTCCTGCTGGAGAACGCTGGTCTTGAACGGCGGAAGCGCCGAGCGCTTTGTCTCCTTTACCTTGAAGCTCTCCACGACGATTGGATTGTTTCTCACCGCCTCTTCCGCCTCGATCGACTG
>JAISQP010000221.1 GCA_031274115.1 Synergistaceae bacterium | reverse complement strand
CCGAAGCAAGTGGATTCTAAGAAAGGAGGCCTGATAAATCGCGAATAAATTATTGTATAATGCTTGTGAAGGCTGGAAGGGGGATTTCCTGGTGGAAGACAGCGAGCGGGAAAAGGAAGACAGGGTTTCGCGGCTTGTCGACTCTCTTGAGATAGTCACATCGAGGCTGCTGGAGATGACTGTCGCGAACAATCAGATCGCTACGTCCCAGACGCCGGAGATGCGGAGGCTCTTCGACACGTGGATCAAGTATATGTCCGTGGAGATGCTGCGAATCGCGGAGAGCGGAGAGACTCTCGACGTCGCTAAGATATCGGCGGAGACCGGGCTGCCGTCGTCGTCCGCTCTCTCGCTTCTGTTTTATCTCGACAGACAGGGAGAACTTACTATCACGCACATAACGACATCCCCGGGGGACGGGCGCAACAAAGATATCTGCGACTGCATACGCTGACGACATCGGCAATGGAGGCGATCAGAAGATGAGCATTACCGTGGAGTCGCTAGCTCACGCGCCCGCGCCTTACACGCGGGCTTTGATAAGGAAAGGGGAGTGGACGGCGCCGACCTCCGGCCTCTCTCTTGGAAACGTGCAGGCAAACATGATAATCCTGCCCGTCGATTGGGCTTACGATTTTTTGCTCTTCGCCGTCAGAAACCCGAAGCCCTGCCCGATACTCGACGTCACGGAGCCGGGTGACCCGGAGCCGAGGCTGATAGCCCAGGGCGCCGACGTGAGGACCGATCTTCCGAGATACCGGATATGGGAGCGCGGCGAGCTCGTTGAGGAGACTACCGATATTAAGTCCTTCTGGCGCGAGGACATGACGGCGTTTATGATTGGATGCTCTTTTTCGTTCGAGAATGCGCTGCTCGAAGCCGGCGTCGGCATACGCCACATCGAGGAGGGCGTAAACGTTCCCATGTACCTCACGAATGTCCCCTGCGTTCCGGCCGGGCGTTTTTCCGGCGACACGGTGATGAGCATGAGGCCGGTTCCTCACGGTCAGGTGGCGAGGGCTGTCGCGTGCACTGCCCGCTTCCCTTCAGTGCATGGAGCGCCTATGCACATCGGGGACCCGTCCGCAATAGGGATAATGGACGTCGGCAGACCCGACTTCGGCGACGCCGTTTCGATAAAGCCTGGCGAAACCCCTGTTTTCTGGGCCTGCGGAGTGACTCCGCAGGCGGCGGTGATGAAATCCAGGCCGCCTCTGGCGATAACTCACTCTCCGGGCCATATGTTCGTCTCTGACATGCGCGACAGCGACTACGCAGTGTTCTAGCGAGAAATGCGGTTTAGCCGGCGTTTTCCTGTCTCTTGGGGCGCGCCCATTTTTTTAGAGTGCGATACAGCCTGTCCGGGTCGATCGGTTTGGTTATGTGATCGTTCATCCCGGCCGCGACGCTCTTCTCGTAATCGCCCTTCATCGCGTGAGCTGTCATCGCGATAATCGGCAGGTCGTCCTTGGAGTACCTCATGACGGTCCGGATGCGTCTTGTCGCCTCCAGACCGTCCATCACAGGCATCTGAACGTCCATAAATACGATGTCGTAGTCCGACGAGCCGAGCATTATGATGCTCTCCGCTCCATTCGGGGCTACGTCCACAGTCGCGCCAAACTGTGTCAGCAGTTCGACTGCTATCTCCTGGTTTATTTCGTTGTCCTCCACCAACAGAACTCTGGCCGGCGCCGGCAGTATTTCGCCGTCCGCGTCGCCTGTCGTCTCCTCCTCTGACTTTGAATTCGCGGTCTTAAGTTCCTCATAGCTCGATGCGACGGGGAGTTTTACGGTGAAGCTGAACTTGCTGCCCTCGCCGAAGACGCTCTCCACCCATATCCGACCATCCATGCTCTCAACAAGATGCTTGCTGATGGAGAGTCCGAGACCGCTTCCCCCGTATTTTCTGGTGATCGAGCTGTCGGCCTGAGTGAAAGGCTTGAACAGCTTCCTTGACTGTTCCTCCGTCAAGCCGATCCCGGTGTCCGTAACTGAGAAGCGAAGCTCCGCGATCTGGAGTTCCCCGACCGGTTCCGCGATCTCCGACGAGCTGACGTCGAGCTCGATCCGTCCCTTCTCGGTGAACTTGATCGAGTTGTTGCAGAGATTGATAAGCACCTGACTGAGTCGCAGCGGATCGCCGAGGAACGCCTCCGGGATGTCGGGACTGATGTTCATGGAGAATTTCACGCCCTTCTCCTCAGCTTTGAACGCGATCATATCCCACAGGCTCTTCGTGATCTCGCGCAGGCGGAACGGAGTGCTGTCCAGAGTGAACTTCCCCGACTCTATCTTCGAGAAGTCGAGAATGTCGTTTATTATTGAGAGAAGCACGTTGGCCGCTTTTTGAATCTTGACGAGATAGTTTGCCTGTTTCTCGTTCGGGTTTGTCTGCATACAAAGATGCGTCAGTCCTATTATGGCGTTCATCGGCGTTCGAATCTCGTGGCTCATGCTGGCCAGGAAATCGCTCTTTGCCTCGGCGGCGGCTTCCGCGAGTATCTTCGCCTGAGTGAGTTCGGTCACGTCGGAAATCCACGCGAGAAGCGAGGCCCGTCCCTCGTAAACAAAGGGGTGGAGTGAGGCGAGTGTGTCCAGGATCTCCCTGCCGGCGCTGTACATCTGGACCGGCCAGTTTTTTACCAGCTCGCCGATGTCGATCGCGGCCAGCATTTTTTTGCGCTGATCCGAGTCGACGTACATTTTTTGGGGAGAGTCGCCCATGCGGAGACCAAGCATCGCTATTCCGTTGTCGTTTATCTTCCGCACCACCCCATCGCCGATTATCATCATCGAGGTGGGACTCGAGTCGAGAATCTCCTGAAGCTGTTCGCGCTGTCTCGTGAGGGCTTTCTCGGCGTTTTTCTGGCCGCTCAGGTCGTGGATGCTCGCGATGTTGATCCTCTGCTGGTTCACCTCGACGAGGGACATTGTCGCGAGGCAGGGAATGACGCGCCCGTTTATGTCCTGGAGCGTCCACTCGAATCGGGCGCCTCCGTCCTTGCGAACCTTCGCGGTAATTTCGCGGAAGAACTGATCCGACGCGGCCCCGGACTCCTGAAATGGCGGAAAGAAGCTGGAGAATTCCTCGAGCGCCTGAAATTTGCTCTGCGCCTTCATGAGTTTTACGAACGCGGGGTTGCAGTCTATTGGCTCGAACGTCTCGGAGAAGAACATGTAGCTCTCCTCCGTGCTCTCGTATAGGGCTTCGATCATCTTTCCGGCCCTTATCGCCTCCGTGAGGTCTATTATCGCTATTATCGTTCCGATGCGCGAATCGTATCTGTGGATTGGCGAAACAGATATGGACACGGGTATTCTGCCGCCGTTTTTCGTTGTTATCCACAAATTATAAAGGTTCTTTTTTTCGCCGCTCTCCACCGCCGCGATCAAATTGTCGGCGCCGTCCGAGCCTTGAGCTGTTTCGAGCAGGGCCTCGTCGAAAAAACCGCGGTTAATGACCGAAGGTTCGTCCATGCCGAGCATCTTGAGCGCCGTCGAGTTTGCGAATGAAATCATGTTTTTGTTGTCCAGTTCGAAGATCGCCTCGGTCGTCATGTCGAGAATGAGGCGGGTGTGCTTCTCCGCCTGTTCCAGCTCGGCCGTCCGTTCCTCCACGGTCATCTCAAGGAGAGAGTTCTGCATGAAAAGTTCGTCACTTGCCTCCAGCGCCTTTTTTTCCTGGAATTTCGCGGTGTCAATTGCCTTCCTCAGGTGGTCGATCATGATGTTGACAGCACGAAACATGCCGCTGATTTCGTCCGAGCCGCTGTCGTCAAGATGTCCGGAGATATCTCCGGAAACTACCGCCTCCGCGAAGGCGGCGCCGCTGCGCAGCCTGGGTATGATGGACCTGGCGAGGAAATTCGAGCCCGCAGCCGAGAAGATCAGGGCTAACGCGTAAACAATCAGGCTGATATTCCTGAAATCCTTTAGAGGTCCGTAAAAGCTGCTGCCTGGAACGTAGGAGACGAGCCGCATCCTG
>JAISQP010000076.1 GCA_031274115.1 Synergistaceae bacterium | reverse complement strand
CCCACTCATTACATGAGCCCGTGGGAAAGAGGGTGGGACATCACCAACAAGATGGGCGCTTACTGCAATCAGTGCTATGTCGTCGCCGTCAACTGCGTGGGGGTCGAGGCGGCGTGTTCGGCTTTCGGGAAGAGCATGATCGTCGCTCCGGACGGCAATGTGATAACCGAGGCGCCGGCCGGCGTGAAATATATCGTGAAGGCGGATCTGTATCCCGGGTTGGTCGACAAGCTCCGCGAAAGCAGCGCGACCAACGCCTTCCTGTACGCGTTCCGTCACCGCGGCGCGGCCTGCAGGGATTTGGGAGGTCTCGGCGCGACGCGCAACCAATACAACGCGTACGACTGGGGTGAGACGCTATGAGCATTATGCGCGAAATTCCATATTTACTGACAACCCATTATATTGTCATTGTCATGCGGCCGATTTCATTCCCCGCGAGCAAAGCGGAGATAATCGAAAAAACCGGCGAGGAGACGATACCCGACTCGCCGGGTACGAGCGTGCTTTTTAAAGAAATACTCCGGAAAATTCCACTCGACAGTTTTTCCTGCGCCGCGGAATTTTACTCCGCCCTGAACGCAAGCTGAAATTTTTAAAATTTGGAGGCGCTTTTTAAAATGGCAAACGATAAAAAAAAGGAAATGATTGTCGGCGTAAACGGAGATCTTTCGGGCAATTTTACAAAGGGGCAGATGTTTTTTCTTGGGCTTCAAAACACGGTCGCCATGAGCGGAGTTATCCTCGTTCCCATTCTTTGCGGCATGAACGTCTCTGTGACGCTTTTCTGCGCCGGAATAGGCACCATTGTTTACCAGCTCATCGATAAGGGAGTCGTGCCGGCGTTTTTGGGCGGCTCGTTCGCGTTCATCGCGCCGATTTCCGTGATTGTCAGTGAGCGGGGCATACCGTACGCTCAGGGCGGCATCCTTTTCGTAATGTGTTTTTACTTGTTTTTCGCGCTGCTCTTAAAACTGTTGGGCCCCGATAAAGTCGCCAGAGTCTTCCCCCCCGTAATAACAGGTCCGATCATCATGGTGCTCGGCCTCTGCCTGGCCGACGTCGGCGTCTCCGAGGCCGCGAGCAATTGGGGCGTGGCTTTTCTGACATTCGCGATAGCCGTCGTTGTCAGCATAGCGGGCAGAGGGTTCACAAGAATCCTCACGATCGTGCTTGCGCTCGCCGGCGGATATATCATATCCATCCCCTTCGGGCTGGTCGATTTCTCCGGCATAATCGAGGCGCCGTGGATCGGCGTTCCCTCGTTCTCGTTTCCGAAGTTCGACTTGCGGGCAATTGCCGCGATCGCTCCGGCGGCAATCGTCCCGTGCATCGAACACATCGGCGATGTGATTGCTCTGGGGACGACTGTGGGCAAGGACTTCAAAAAAGACCCCGGGCTTCCGCGCTCTCTCTTCGCGTGCGGCTGCGCCACATTGTTCTCCGGTTTCCTGGGGGGACCGCCCTTGACGATACACAGCGAAAATACGGGCGTTCTCGCTATTACCCGCATATACTCCCCCTTTGTCGTGCGCTGCGGCGCCCTCTGGATGGCTCTTTTCGCGTTCATACCCAAGTTTGAGGCTCTCTGCCGCTCCATACCGACCGCCGTTCTTGGAGGAGTCGGCATTCTGCTCTATGGAATGATAACTTGCGTGGGCATCAGAACCGTTGTTGAAAATCACGTCGATTTTTCCGAATCGAGGAACCTTGTCATAGCAAGCGTGATTATCATTCTGGCCGTCGGCGGCGCGAGCTTCGCGCTCCCCGGGGGCGTCACCGTCGGGGGCATGGCGATTGCCGCGATCGCGGGCATCATCCTCAATCTGGTCCTCCCGGAGAAAAAAGAGCGCCAAGCTTGAAATCGCCTCGAACCGTTTTCGCTTAATCGGGTGTTAATGCTTGACGCCGTTTGCGAATGAGCGAAGCCAACGATGGCCGACATGGATGTCGGACAAGCGAGAGGTACGGATGCCTGCAGCGAGCGTTCGTTGGCGCAGCAAGTCGCGAACGGCGGCAAGCAGCCGGTTAAATCCCTCGGGAGCGGCGTCACGGGGTCAGGAGGTTTTTGAATACCCCTGACGATGGGTTGACTATCACGTTCGTCCCGGGCTTGACGCTCGCCCTGTACATTTCCAGGCGCTTCATGTAGCTGTACAGCTCGACGTTGTTCCGCGTCGCGCCGTTTATGATTCTGGAGGCTTCCTTATCCCCCTCGGATATTATCTTTGCTGCCCGGACGTTAGCGTCGGCTACGATCTTGGAGGCGTCCCATTCGGCTTTCGAGCGTATCTGATTGCTCTCGGCCTCCCCTTCGGCGCGAGTCTGGATCGATATGCGCTCGCGCTCCGTTATCATGGATTTGTAGACCTGCTCTTCGTTGGCCGCTAAGAGCAGAACTTTTTTGAACTGGACGGTCTTGACGTCGAGCCCATAGTCGGCGGTCTGATCGCGGGTTGATTTGAGGATATCGCTGAGGATGGACTCGCGTTTGATGCTGATTATGTCCTCGAAGGTGTTTTTCCCGGCCACCTGGAGCATTACGGAGTACGTGACGTCGTCGAGGCGGCGTATGGCGCGGTCTATCGTGCGGCTGGTCTGGTAAAATTTCTTGGGGTCCGTTATGACGAACGTCGCTAATATATCGACCTCTATGGTCTGTTTGTTGGAGGTGATGACGCTCGCGGTGTCGCTGTAATATTCGTACAGCCTCGAGGAGTACCTGGTCATCTCGTCGATCCAGGGAACCTTGAAGTGGAGTCCCGGTTCGCGCTCGACCTTCTTTGCCTCGCCGAACCTCGTCACGAGGGCTATTTCATAAGGATAGAGCATGTAAAGCGACGACGACAGCAAGACTATCAGGATCACAAGAACCGGTATTATCAATGTTTTTTTCATAGTTCGCCTCCCCGCTACTTCCCGACGGCTATCGGGACGTCGCCCAGAAAAATATTGTTGCTGTTCGACCCGTCGATAAATACGATGTCGAGCCTGCTAAGAACGTCTCCGATATTTTCGTACCACAGGTTTGTCTTGACGAGTTCGGGGTTGCTGACGTACATTTCGTTCAGGGACGAGATGCGGGTCGATATGGCCGTCGCCTCGGCGATTTTGTTGACCTTGTACGCTTCGGCGTTGTTTATGGCCACCTGCGCCTTGCCCTTGGCCTCCTCTATGGTCTTGTTCGCGTAGGCTTCCGCCTCGTTGATCGCGGAGGTCTTCGCCTGCTTCGCGGTCTCGACTTCGTTGTAGGACGCCTGAACCGAGGGCGGCACCTTGACTTCGCTTATCAGCACGTCGACTATCATTATGCCGACGCCAAGCTGTTTGAACGTGTTCGTGATCCTGGCCTTCGCGTTGACCGAGAGCGCGACCTTCCCGGTGGTCAGGATGTCCTCGTACTTCATGCTCGCCACCTCCTTGCGGAAGTCGGCTTCGGCAAGCCCGGCTATCAGCCTGAAGTCGCGCTCGTTATTGATGTTGTTCGTGACGAAATATTGGTACGGGTCCGAGATTCGCCATTGCGCGACCCAGCTTATCAGCAGAATCTTGCTGTCCGACGTGACCATCTTCTGCTCCGCCGCGTCCTCGACGTAGCTCTTCCCGACCGTCTCCGTCTTCTCGCCGAATTCGAAGCGCCTTATCTCCTGTACGTCGAACCTCACCACCTCTGTCCAGGGCGCCTTGAAGTGAAGCCCCTGTTCGGTCGTTCCGAGATAGCGCCCAAAGCGGAAAAGCAGCGCCTGCGAGCCGAGAGGCACCGTGTAGAAGGAATGAAAAGCGCAATACGCCAGGATCACCACGAACAGTACAATCGCGGCCAGCTTCAGGCTGAAATTGAATGGGACCTTTGGGCGCTCCCACTCGTCGTCGATCCGTCTGACCTTGTTAAAATCGAATAATTTCTGGAAATTCATTCGCGAACCCCCTTCTTCCTAACGAAGGTATTATACAGCCAAACCGGCGGATAAATCCGCCGACTGCGCGCCCTTGCTGTATAATAATCTGAATCCGGATGTGTGAGGTGAGTTCATGAGCGGCTGGAAATTTTACGATCCCTCGCCCGACGCGGTTATCAACCCGTCCGGGCGGCACGCCCCGATGGAGGGGTTTCCGCCCCTGGTCGTCTCTGCTTTTTCGGAGAAGCTCGCGAGGAAGGTCGTGGACGCCCGAAATCCGAGAAAGATCACGGACCTGGACACCAGCCACAGCGACATACCCGTATACGCCCTGACGTTCGGCGGCGCGGAGGTCGCTTTTTTTACGAGCCCGATCGGCGCGCCCTTCTGCACGGCAATTTTCGAGAGGATCATCGCGTTTGGAGGACGGTCCTTCGTGTACTTCGGGAGCTGCGGCACGCTCGACGCCGAAATCGCGGAGTCGAGCTTCATCGTGCCGACCGCCGCCGTCAGAGACGAGGGCACGAGCCGCCACTATTGTCCGCCGGGCGAGGAAATCGAGCTTGACGCCGGCTGCGTACGCGCGGTGAGCGGAGCGATGGCTGAACTGGGCTGCAAATATGTCGAGGCCAAAACATGGACGACCGACGCGATTTACCGCGAGACCCGCGCGAAGATGGAAGAGGCGAAGCGCAGAGGCTGCGTCTCGGTCGAGATGGAGTGCGCGGCTCTGGCCGCCGCCGCGCGTTTCCGGGGCGTGCGCTTCGCGCAGTTCCTCTACGCCGCCGACAACCTGGACGCCCCGAAGTGGGAGGCGCGGAACTTAAAGGACCACGGCGTGAGCGGCGGCGAAAAATGCCTGGAAATCGCCCTGAAATCAGTGCTGTCCATGGCGTGATATGCGCTCAAGGGAAGCGGCCTCATAGAGCGCGAGTACGCCCTGGGTCGCGACCGGTCGAACGCGTCGGAGCTTCACCTGGTCATCTGCGACGAGCGCCCCGGCAGAAGCTGGGACGAGAAGATCTACGAACGCGCGGAACAATTCAAGGACAGGGATATCTTAGTCTGGGGCGTATAATAACCTCAAACCACAGGCAGGACCTTGAGGCTCTGCCTCAAACTCCGCCAGGAGGCTGAGCCTCCTGGACCTCCGATAATTAAACAGGGGTCAAGGGGACTCTGTCCCCTTGCGGGTGTGGGTGGAACCCACGGTCTTGAACCTGTGGTTTTG
>JAISQP010000059.1 GCA_031274115.1 Synergistaceae bacterium | reverse complement strand
GGCTTTCGGAAAATGTGCAGCACGCGCTGACCGTAACGCTGGTTGGCAATAACATAGTCAATATCGCGGCGTCGTCGCTTGCGACGACGATAGCCTCCGGCCTCTTCGGGAGGCGCGGGCCGCTCATAGCCGTTACGGTTATGACCTCTCTTATAGTGATATTCTGCGAGATATTGCCTAAAAGCATCTCGATAAGCTATAAAGAGCCTGTTCTCAAAACGGCTCTTCCCTCTCTTCGCTTGTTCTATTTCATATTGAAGCCGGTTATCTACGTCGTACAGCGCATTGTACGGCTCATTGGACGTTTGATCGGCCTCGAGCTGGACGTGAGCAGATCGTTCATCACGCGGGCCGACCTCGAGATGATGATTCAGGAGAGCGGAGCGTCGGGCGCGCTTGAAGAGGACGAGCGAAAGATGATTAACGGCGTCATCGCTTTCGAGGAGACGAGGGTATCCGAGGTGATGGTTCCGCGGACCGATATGATGACCCTGTCATGCGACACCACTGTGGCGGAGGCGTCGAAAATTTTTCTGGAGACCGGTCACTCGAGGGCGCCTGCGTACGAGACTGAGCTGGATAAAATCACCGGCGTGCTCTACGCGAAGGACATGCTTGGGCCGCTCTGCGGCGGACACCTTGACGACACTGTGGGGCCGCTGCTCCGCAAGCCGCTGTTTATCCCTGAGACCATCAAGACGGACGAGGCTTTCGAGCTGATGAAGAAATCTCAGATTCACTTGGCGATAGTAGTGGACGAGTACGGAGGGACAGCCGGGCTCGTCACGCTGGAGGACCTGATCGAGGAGATATTGGGAGACATACAGGACGAGTATGACGACGAAATCCCCGATGTCCTGGACGAGGGCGGCGGCTCTTATCTCGTGCAGGGTTACGTGAACCTGGAGGATCTCTCGGAGACGCTCGATTATCCCTTCGAGTTCGAGGAGGTCGACACCGTTGCGGGAATGCTGCTCTCCATAGTTGGAAACTTCCCGGAGGACGGGGAATCGGTTGTCTTCGGACCATGGAAGATAAGCGCCGTCGAAGTCGTCGATCACCGTATTCTTCAGGTTAGAATCCAATCAGTCGGCGATGGACCGGAGCGGGAAAAAATTTCTCGGGATAGCCCGAAGACCGGAGGGTAGTCATTTGACGTTGTCAAGCGGCGGCAATTACTGGTTAACGTTTGGAACGACGCCCGAACAGCTGATGAAAATAGCGGAGGAATTCAGGACGATGGCTTACGCTCCTTACTCGAACTTCTTCGTTGGGGCGGCTCTTCTGATGGACGACGGGGCCGTGATAGGCGGCTGCAACGTCGAGAACTCGAGCTATGGGGTTACGCTGTGCGCCGAACGCATAGCCATGGGGAACGCCGTCTCTTCGGGAAAGATACACCCTCTCGCCATAGCGGTCGCCGGTGAAAAGACGTCCTTCTGTTCGCCTTGCGGCGCGTGCAGACAGTTCCTGTCGGAGTTCAACCCCACAATGGACGTCATCTTGATGAAGGAGGGCGAGATTGTGTCCCTCTCGCTCGCCTCGCTGCTTCCGCATCCCTTTTCGTTGGAGGGCGAATGAGATGGACGGGCGTGAAATGGACAATCCATCAGGAAAGAATTTCAGATCCGGCTTCGTGACTTTCGTAGGGCGCCCCAACGTCGGCAAGTCGTCGATCATCAACGCCCTGCTTCGTGAGAAGGTAGCCGCGGTGTCGAGCAAGCCGCAGACGACCCGCAACGCGGTCCGCTGTATCCTTTCCGCGGAGGACTGCCAGATCGTCATAGTGGACACGCCCGGTTTGCATAAACCCAGGCACGCTTTGGGGGAGTTCATGATGCGCGAGGCAAAAGACGCTCTCTCGTCGGTGGACGCTGTCTGCCTTGTGACGGAGGCCGGAAGACCTCTCGACGCGATGGACGAGGCGGTTCTGACCATGCTGGAGGAAGTCGGCGCGCCGATTTTGCTCGCGGCGAATAAGATCGACCTGTGCGGAGGCCGTCGGGGAGAGGAGAACTTCTGGCGCTTCCTCGCGCCGGTTCAGGAGCGCGTCAAGCCTGTCGCGGTCGTTCCCGTCTCGGCCAGAGATGGGACCAACCTCGACGTTCTGAAGGAGGAGATAGCGAAGCTGCTTCCAGAGGGGGCGCCGATATACCCTGAGGATGTGCTGATGGACGCCACCGAGCGATTTCTGGCCGAGGAGATCATCCGGGAGAAGATCTTCGAAGCCACGGAACAGGAGGTGCCCCACAGCGTCGCCGTGATCGTGGAGGAGTTCAAAAGTCCTGAGGAATACCCCGATTTGAAGACGGCGGAGATAAGGGCCGACATAATAGTCGAGCGCCCCGGGCAGAAGGGCATCCTGATCGGCGGAGGCGGAGCGAAGCTCAAAGCCGTTGGAAGCGCGGCGAGGCGGGAGATGGAGGAGCGTTTCGGGTACCCCGTCTTTCTGCAGCTATGGGTCAAGGTCAAGCCGGATTGGAGAAAATCGTCCCGCGAGATAGAGCGGGCGGGCTATCGCCGCCGATGAAGCTGTCGTTCCCTCGCGACGCGTCTTTCTCGCAGGGCGACCATAGATGTCGGGGAGTCGTTTTGCGCAGGAGGGAGGGTTCCGGTAAGTCTCAGGAGCTGCTCCTTTTTTTAAGCTCCTTTGGAGCGACGTGGGCGTCCGCTCCCGGCGCGGACGGCTCGCGCAACAGGTTCGGCGCCGGGACCGAGCCGATGATGTGGGGGGAGTTCCGCCTTTATCAGAGCCCAAGGAGGCTTTACCTGAAAGAAGTCGACGTGAGGGAGGATTTCTGGGGCGTCCGCGGATCGAAAAACGCGCTCCGCTCCGCGGTGAGATGGTGCGGAGAACTGGCTGCCCGCCTCATGCCCGGCGTCGAGAGCGACCCTCTCCTCTCTCTATTCTGGGGGAGCATGAGGAATCTCGCAAACGGGCTCGATCCCAGACTCATCGATATCAGATTCGTGTGGAGATGGGGAAACCTATGGGGAGTCGCCCCCTCGTTGGGCTTCTGCTCGTCCTGCGGGCGCCCTGTAGAAGGCGAGGGCGCCGCTCTCTCCTCCGACGGACTGTTGTGTGAAAGCTGTTTTTACGGCAAGGACTCCGACGGATACGAATCACGGCGCCATAGGCCGCTTTCCGCGCAAACTCTGCTGACAGTCGAGAGCGCCGTCTCCCTTCCGCGCGACCGCTTCTCGGCGTGGGCCTCGAGCGGCCCGCTTTTCGACCCCGCGGAACTGTCCGAATTAGCCTCCTGGCTTTACTCATTTTTATAGACAGATAGATTTCGATAGATTTATCGAGGAGTGTGAATACTATGACCAGAAAAGTGGTAAATTGCGATCAGGCGCCGCCCGCGTTAGGCGCTTACAGCCAGGGGGTCTGGGCCGGGGATCTGCTGTTTTTGACCGGCGTATGCGGGGCGGACCCTAAGACCGGCGAAATCGCGGCCGGAGGAATTGGCGCCGAAACGAAACTCGCGATGGAGACAGCGGGCGCAATGCTGGCGTCCGAAGGTTTGAGCTTCGACGACGTAGTCAACGCCAGAATCTACATCACGGATTTCGATAAGTTCAAGGAGATGAACGAGGTCTACAAGAGCTTCTTTAACCCGCCATACCCGGCGCGCGCGACAGTGGAGGTTTCCCGCCTGGCGGGCGGCGCGGGCGTGGAGATCGTGCTGGTTGCTTACAGGGGCAAAAAACCCTGACGCCTTGCGGATGTCGGGTATTATGACAACAGAAGAAGCGGCGCGCCTCAGATTACGTAATTTAACCGTCATTATTTCATTGTTATAGGCGTTAAGCTGAGTGTCGGGCTCGCGGTTGCGATTTTGCGGCTCGAAGCGCGTGAAAAGTCTTTACATTATTCGTCAAAGCCGTTACACTACTACGCGTTGAGGATACATTGCAGTTTCTTTGAGGTAAAATAGTTCGCGAAAGCGGGCGGAGACAGCGTTCGGTAATTTGGTCCAAATAACTATAAATTATTTGAACCAAATCGAGGGGTGGTTTTCAGTAATAGCAATGCTTCAGCCGATTCGAGAATTTCGGCGCGTCGGGCGCAAAATTATTTAAGGAATTTTCAGGAAATTTCGTAGATGGTTGGCATCACTGGTTTTATTAGGGGTTGTTTTGAGTTGGATGAAAGAGATTTGGTTCAAATAATTTATAGTTATTTTAAGCAAATTTCACCGGTATGGCATGAGACTGGTGTTAATGGCGTTTTGCAGGCCGCCGGGCAGTTGGCGAGAACGGGATTGGGGGGTGGTTGAAGGAGAGAGCGTCTGTCTTCTTAAAGGTGAAATGAATGCGGCGTGTCCCCGGTGATTTTG
>JAISQP010000232.1 GCA_031274115.1 Synergistaceae bacterium | reverse complement strand
GAAGCGGCTCTCGCCGCTGCCCGGATGGGTTGCCGCACCTTGCTTTTGAACCACAACATCGACAACATGGCGCTGATGCCCTGCAACCCGGCCGTTGGAGGGCCCGCGAAGGGCAACCTGGTCCGCGAGCTGGACGCGCTCGGCGGCGAGCAGGCCCGCGCAGCGGACTTCGCGACGCTCCATCTGAGGTGGCTCAACACGTCGAAGGGCTTCGCCGTGCGGACCCTTCGCGCTCAGTGCGACCTCAAGGACTACGCGGCCCACTACATGAAGGTCCTGGCGGAGGTCCCGAACCTGTTCGTCTACCAGGGAATGGCGGCCGATATCGCGACAGACTCCGGAAAGGCCGCGGGCGTCGTCACGCGCGTCGGCGAAAAGTTTTCAGCGAAGCGAATAATCCTCGCGTCGGGAACGTACATGAGCGGCGTCGTTCACATGGGGCTCGTGAACTTTCCCTCCGGGCCGCTGGGGCAGGTCCCGTCTCCGGAGATATCCGACTCCCTCAGGAGGGCGGGGCTCGAACTGCGGAGATTCCGCACGGATACGACTCCGAGGATATGCCGTCACAGCGTCGATTGGGATTCTCTCGTCCTTCAGCCAAGCGACCCGGCGCCTGAGGCGTTCTCTCACTGGGGAGAGAAGCGGGCTTACAGCGGTTACTTCTGCGGACACACGAGGACTTCGTCAAAGACGCACGACATACTGAAGGCCTCTCTCGAACGCTCCCCGCTCGCGACTCGCGCGCTCGCGACCGCTGGGCCTCGCTACTGTCCCTCGATAGACGACAAAATTTTGAAATTTCCCGAGAAGGAGTCTCACCCGATATTTCTGGAGCCGGTCGGCAGAAACAGCAGGGAGATATATATGCAGAACTTCTCCACCACCAGCGCTCCGGACGTTCAGATGGAGATGATACGCACACTGCCGGGCTGCGAGCGAGCCCTGATGATTCGCCCAGGCTACGGGATCGAATACGATTACGTGACGCCCACGCAGCTCGAGCCGTGGCTCGAGACCAGAGCCGTGCGCGGGCTCTACTGCGCCGGACAGATTTGCGGGACCTCCGGCTATGAGGAGGCCGCCGTTCAGGGGCTGATCGCCGGCATAAACGCGGCTCTCTCTCTGCGAGGCAAAGACCCGCTGGTGTTGGGCCGCGATCAGGCTTATATCGGGGTTTTGATAGACGACCTCTCGTCGCGCGGGACGGACGAGCCGTACAGGATGCTCCCCAGCAGGTGTGAGCACCGTCTGATAATGAGACACGACAACGCGGACGAGAGGCTCTGCGGCATAGGGAGGGATCTCGGCCTGATAGACGACCAGAAATGGTCCGCCGTCGAGGCAAAAAAAAGAGCCGTGGAGTCAGAGCGCGAGCGGCTTACGGCGCTGAAAATACCGGTCTGCGACAGAACGAATTCGCTGCTGCGCGAGCTTGGCTCCTCTCCTCTGGACGAGCCCATGACAGCCTTCGACCTTCTGCGGCGGCCTGAGATATCGTGGAAGGCTCTCGCCAGGTTCGTGGAATCCCCCCTCGCGCCGGATCTCGGGACGAAGATGGAGATCGACGCTAAATACTCTGGCTACGTCGAGAGGGAGAACCGCAGGGTGAGGAGGCTCTCCTCCATGGAGCGGCTCCAGATACCGGAGGCGCTCGAGTACGCGTCGGTCCTGGGGCTCTCCGCCGAAGCGTCGGAGAAGCTCTCCAGAGTTCGCCCGCGGACTCTTGGCCAGGCGACGAGGATTCCGGGTGTGAACAACGTCGACATACAGCTTGTTCAGGTCGCTATCGAGCGCTCCCGAAGGTTGAGCGGCCAGGGCGCCGGGGCGTGATGAAGAGACCCGGCGGCGAACGCCCCATATACAGCGTGATAGGCGTCGGTTCGCCGATGTTGAAAGTTTGCGCGGCGCTGTCGGTCATCGAGCGCGAATGGGCCAGGATCGTAGGAGACGCTCTGGCCTCCCGCAGCTGTCCGATATCCTACGATGACGGCGTTCTCGTCGTCTTCGTCCAAGGACAGTCAGCGCTTCAGGATATTAATTTCAAAAAAAACGCCATCATCAAGGAGATAAGGACGAAAGCCCTGTTGAAGCTGAACGGGCTGAAAGTCGAAATCGGACATAACGGGACGTCCGGCGCGGCTGCCGCGACACCGCGCCCGGCGAGGCTCCGCGCCAGCCCGCGCGTCGATCCGGAGGCCGAAGAGGCCCTTCGGGACAACATCCTGTCCGCGCACGCCGACCTGCCGCCAGAACTCGCCGGCGCCATAGCCAGGTGCCGCATAATCAGCGAACGCGCCGCCCGAGGTAAAAAAAGGTAAGCCGGCGTTTCGCCGCGCCTTTATCCCGCCTGCCAGATAAAGGAGACGTTGTCGCGGCAGCCGGACGAAAGGAGAGCCTCGAAGAGCCCGCCGGAGGCGCCGAGCGGCCGGGACATCCACTCGGAGAGCTTTTTTGAGTCAAGCGCCTCCCACACTCCGTCCGAGCACAGGAAGAAAGAGTCCCCGTCGCAGCGCGAGGCGCCTCGGACGAAAAGCTCGAAATCCTTGTCCATGTCGGAGGAGACTGCTGACGTAACGATGTTTTTTTCAGGGTGCGTTCTCATGCCGTCCTCGTCGATCTCCCCTCTCTCGAAGAGGATCTGTACGATGGAGTGATCGCGCGAAAGCCGCTCGATCTCCTTGCCGGAGACGCGATAGACGCGGCAGTCTCCGCAGTTGAAGACCAGCGCGCTCCTGCTCCTGAGCAGAACGCCGCCAACCGCGGCGCCCATTCGCGCCAGCCTTGGGTCCGCCGCGGCAGCGTCTCCCATGAGCCTCGCCGCTGTCGACAGCAGCTCGCGCAGGACTTTTTCATCGGACTCGAAATCGAACTCCGAGTCTGAAAATTTCCTCCCGATCGCGGCTTCGGACAGGGTTTCCGCAAGAATCCGCGCCGCCGCCGCGCCTCCCTCATACCCGCCCATACCGTCAATTACCGCGAGCAGCAACGGATATCCGCCGCTCTCCAGCATCTCCGGAGAGGTCATGTCTCCGGTCCGAACGCCGCCGGCCACAGAGAGGGCGTCCTGATTCTCCGGGCGTATCGCCCCGCGATGAGTCATAAAAGCGAAATTCACTCGATTACCCTCATCTCACAGGCAAGCGACAGCGCGACCGTGTCTCCTGCGCCGAGAGGGTACGGGCGGCCCCGCTCCAGCCGTTTCCCGTTGAGCCAGGTCCCGTTCATCGACCCCAGGTCCTCTATCCGCCAGGTTCCGTCAATAGCGTCGATCCTGGCGTGACGGCGCGACACGGTCATGTCGTCCTTGAAGAACCCGCCTGACTCTCCGTCGCGCCCCAGCACACAGCCGTCTCCGACGAGCAGAACGCGGCCGTCGGACAGACGGGCCAGAGTGAGCGCGGCCGGCGCGAGGACGGTCCTCTCTCCTCCCAACTCCGCCTGACCGGCGTCATTTTCATCAGGACGCAGGTCGCCCGAATGGGCGCATCCCGCCGGAGACGGCGGCACCGAGGAGACGTTCGTCATGCAGACGCGGCATACAATCTCGGAGACCGGGTTCTCTTCGCCGCAAGCCGGACAGAGTTTTACAAGTTCCATGGCTTATCCTCCGCAATCATACCAATTTACCCTCAAACCACAGGCAGGACCTTGAGGCGCCGCCTCAAACTCCGCCAGAGAGCGAGCTCTCTGGACTCTTTTCCTTTTTTATTTTCACCCAACGGGTGAAAATAAAAAAATAATAGGGGTCCGGGGAACTGGTTCCCCGGCGGGTGTGGGTGGAACCCACGGTCTTGAACCTGTGGTTTCTCATGTCTCTTGCGACAGATCAGGCTTCCTTAGGCGCGCGACGTCAGCTTGCCTGGGGACGCCTATGAGAAGGTCGCGGTCTCCGCTCTTTACGAGCTGAAGTTTGCGCGCCTTGCCGCGCGTCCAATCCTCGTAACGCGAGGAAAGTCTCTCCTCCAGGAGAGTCAGGCTCTGGTTTTCTGACCCCTTCCAGATCGATTCCGTAACGTTCCCCGCCTCAAAGGGGCCGTCCACCAGGGCCGACGCGAGATCTCGCAGCTCGGGATGACGCTCCAGCAGGATGTCCGCGCGGTAGCCGCTGTAAATCAATATATCACCCGCTCCGAAGCCCCGCGCCCGGCGCAGGAGTTCCAGAAGCGCCTCCGGTTGGTCGAAGGGCTCTCCTCCTGAGACAGTGAGCCCGCTTGGGGGAGGAGACGCGCTCCAGAAGCGATGAAGCCTGTCCGTCACATCGTCCAAATGGACGGCGCATCGGGGCTCGAACTCCCAGCTCTCCGGCGTGACACAGCCCCGGCAGCGAAGCGAGCAGCCCTGAAGCCAGAGCCCTGCCCGTCTGCCGGGGCCCAAGGAGTAAACCGGAAAATGCATGAGGTGTACGAACATGACGGCTACCCCATATCTATTTCCCAGCCCTCCGTCGTCTCCCTCAGGTCTCTTACGACGTACGACGCGGCGCCTCCCCCGTGAATCTCCGCGAGCTTGCGGGAGAGCGGGTTCATGAAAAACGCCTCCAGATTGCTGCCGATGCCGCGCCCTCCCATTGAGAGGTCTGAGCAGACAGCGTCCGCTACGAGCCGCAGTGCGCGTTCCTCGAACAGGATCCTGACGCCGTAGCCGTCCTCCAGCCGGAACAGAATGTTCTCCATCATCCTGCCGAATATCCTGTGAGCCGTCTCCTCCCTGATGAAGTCGAACACGACGACGTTCCTGCCAATGCGGTTCAATATCTCGGGGCGGTTTATCCTGTACTTGAAAAAATCGTCGATCGCGGCGCCTATCTTCTGGGATATTTCCCCGTAAGTCATATCGGGCGAGACGCGGGGACGCTTCGTCCCGTCAGGCGTCTGTTCGAACATCCCCAGATTGCTCGTGAAGACGATCAGGCTCTCCGAAAAGTACACGGTCTCGCCGCGTCCGGAAGTCAGGCGCCCGTCGTCGAGGATTTGCAGGAAGATGTCGAGTATCCTCGGGTGCGCCTTCTCCACCTCGTCGAATAAAACTACCGAGAAGGGGTTTTGTTTAATGGCGTTCGTCAGCTCTCCGCCCACGTCATAGCCCACGTAACCCGGCGGCGCGCCGATCAGGCGCTGGTTCGAGTGCTCGTGTCCGAATTCGCTCATGTCAAAGCGGATGTAGTGCGTCGAGGAGCCGAATATCAGCTCCGTTATCGCCTTCGCCAGCTCCGTCTTGCCGACGCCGGTCGGACCCGCGAGGAAGAGAATTCCCTTCGGGCGCTGCGAGTATCGGGAGAACTGCGCACCTGAGAGGTTGAAGCGGGAGCGCTTCAATATGTCCGCGGCATGGCGCACGGCCAGGGTCTGTCCCATTACGCGGCTGTTCAGGAACGCCTCCGCGCCCGTGATCTTCTCCTTTTCGAGCTTCTCCCACATGTTCTCCTGAATGCCGAGTTTGTATCGCCTGACGGCGTCGCCTATCTGCCCGAACGAGAGCCTCTCGTGCCACGCCAATTGCGCTATCGCGGCGATCTCCACAGCCAGGAGCCCGGTCGTCTGATCCCTGAAGAGGGCCATGTTAGCCTTGCGCAGTTCCGGATCCATGTCGTGATACCCGGCGATGTTCGGAGAGACCGCCCCGACGATGCAGCTCCTGATATCGTTGTTCGGACGCGGGATCGGCAGTACCTGGATGTGCGGGTTGTCTAGCGGGTACCAGGGAGGCAGGTCGTTTTCCTTGTCCATGATCCAGAAGACCGGATTATACCGTGGAGACGCGTATCGAGGGGCTATGCGGGGGGTCGATTCGAGCGACAGGCGGAACATGCGGTAAAAGAAAGATTCCACTTCGTTCTCGCTTAGAAGGTCTTCTATGCGCGAGGCAAAACGCAGTATCAGAGCCGCATGTCCCAACACGCTCGACGAGAGAGCCTGCGCGACCCCGGCCGCCTTGTCCAGGGTCGCGGGAAGACATCCGTTCGCGTCCGGTTTTTCGCCCGTCACCCTTTCGAATAGTTCGCCGTCGCCAAAGAGGAGAGAAAAACCTGTCAAAGGCTCGTATTTCACCACCAGCGCAAACCCGAGGTTCGCGAGAAGATCCCTCAGGTAGTCGGTCAGCGCGAGCGTAACAACCGATTCTCCGAGCGCCGCCGGATATACGTCGTTTATGTTTCCGTATAGCAGAAACTGTGACTTTATCGCGAGAAAGCGCTCTATCTCCCGGGCCCACTTCGGCTTATAGTCAGGCGCGCCGCTCATTCAGACTCGCCTTCCCGCCCGGGAAGAGCCGCCTCTCTCAGATCGCCGCTCTTTCGTCCGCGGCGGCGTTTTTTCGCCCGGTTCCGCGTTTTATCGACGACCGCGATCACATCCGTTTCACCCGGCTCTTTGCGAAGCGTCTCTCGGATAACCAGCCCTGACTCCCTCATCTTTTTGAGGACGCCGTCGAAGTCTCTGCAAAATTTTTTGCCGGCCTCAAGATCCTTAGCGTCCTGGTCGGCGGCGCGGACGTCCTTCTCCTCCTCGCTCGCCACGGCGCGCGCGAGCCGCGTCGTGAGCGCGCCGTCGGCGCCGACTCTCAGCATCATGCGATATCCGTCGTAAGGAGACTCCAGGCAGTGCGCCCGATCGGGGAGCATTACGCCGGCCATGCTCCCGTCGGACTCCTCGGTTTCGTCCGATACGAGTTCGTATCCCATCTCTTCAAGCGCGCTCTGGAGCTTCTGGACGAAGAACGCCTCCGAGATATCCTTTTCGCGCCCGTAAATGAAGCTAGCTATGTCCTCATAGAGCCGCATGGCGCCGGTTCGCTCAATATATCTCGCGTTCTCCGCGCAAAGCGCCTCGAAGCGAAGGATCAGCTCACGTCCCTCCTCGGAGTCGAGAGCGCCGGGCATTTCGCCAAGAGAACCCATCAGCTCCGTCAGTGTTTCGCGGAAAAAGGCGGTCGTCGCGACGCGTTCGCGCAGCGCTCCCCATCTCGCGCGAAGCTGCCCGCGAAGCCGCGCCAGGCGATTTGGGAACTTAGTGTCCGCGCTCAATTTTTCGAGCGTCGGGCGGAGTTTTTCGCCCTCTTCTTCGTCCATTTGGGCTATCCTGTCCGCCCAGTCGCGAATTTCGAGCACAACGCGCTCGAGATCCTCCGTCTCAGATTTGGGCAAGGCGCCCGGAATGACGCGGTTTTCTGTCAGAGCGCTTATGTCGGCCCCGGACGCCAGGTCCTTCATCCTCTCCATCTCTCTAAGCTCTTCTAAAATCCCCTGAAGCGCCGGCATCCGCGCCTCCTCGGGCAGCGCCGCGATTTTTCCCAGATCTCCCTCGATCCGGGCGAGCGCTTCCGCGTAAACGGAGACGCCTTGGGAACGGAACTCCTCTATAATTCGGCGGATGGACTCTTCCCTGTGAGCGCGCTGAGACTCGTCGAGCTCCGCCTCGCAAACTCTTTGCGTCAGAGCGCTGAACTCCCCGGCAGCCGCCGTCAGGTCTTCTTTTCCAACGCTCGCGTCACAAAAGGACTTCTCAAGTTTTTCGAACTCGCTCATCAGGGCAAGCATAGAACCTTCAAGGCCCCCGGCGCCCGCGGCCCTGCGCAGCCGCCTCTTCCATGAGGCGATATCGCCCAGCATCTGCGTTTTCATCAACTCTCTCGTTTCGGTGTTTTCAAGCATTCGATCGACAGCCCGGTCTGCGGCATGGGAAACGGTAACCATGCCGACCGCCAGAAGCAACGCCTTCGCGACGCCGATCGAAACGTAAATTAACGCCGCTGTGCTCACGACGCTCACGCTCACTACGCTCATTCAAGACCACCTCCTCATGATTGCGGACACTGCCGCGTCCGCAGGGGCGCTATCCTTCGGAAAGGCTGATTTATTGTCAGAGGCCTAAAGGGTAACGATTAAAACCTCGACGGTCTCTGTACTCGCAAACGGCACAATGTCGTTTCAGCGATTTAATCAGCGTTCCCCTACGACCCCCCCGGTTTCCGGGTCCGGCTTCGAGGTATAAAACGCAAAACATTCATCCATCACAGCGCGCGTGTTTTTTGAGAGCGCCCTCCTTTGCAGCATATAAGCGACCATGAACCCCATCGCCGCCCCCGTCGGAGGCAAAAGCAGGGAAAGCCGGTATGCGCCGGCGCGCGCGCTGTCTCGTATTATCAACATTATAGCGAAAAAAATAAAAGTCATTCCGCTCGCAACCCTATGATCGTTGTACCATCGTTCTTGAGAGCCGGCAAATAGGCCCAAACAGCCGAAATGGATCACTATGAACAATAACAGGGCCCACGGCCCGATTAAGCGCGTGAGGAGCCAGGCGGCCGCGCCGCCGGCGAGAGCGCCTCCGGGATACAGGGCAATCCGCCGGCGGATTATCCTGCCGCGCCTCTCGAACAATTCGGCGGTCTCCAGAATGAAGCGCGTGTCCAGCGGGGTTATCTCCCGTTCTTTCATCTTCTCCACCTGTTCCACCGCCCGAAAATACATCGTCGAAACGTAATTCAGAGGCAGACTCATGCCGCGCAGTTCGCCCTCCAGAAAACGCAATTTTTCGAGCAATGCCGAAGTGTGTCCGAAGCAGAGTATTTTCGCCGCTCGCTCGTACTCGTCGGCGCTCATGTTCCCGTACCGCGGGGAGTCGGCGGCGGCGACCGGTATCAACAGGCCCATGGAGCGCCAGCGATCGAGCGTCTTCATACCGCGCGCGAACGAGGAAACATCTCCGAGCGAGGACAAAAGTTCGCCGGGCAGCGCGTAAGCGGCTTGAATCTCCGTCAGCGCCCCGCGCTTCATGGGAACCGCTCCCAGCGCCTTCAGCGTCCCGATCCTCTCCGTCATGGTAGAGGCGCCGGAGTCCAGCGGCGGAACATACGCGCCGGGGTTGTTCACGGCGTCGAGACAGATCCACTGATCCTCCGGAGTTTTTTTGTCCATTAACTCGAGCAGG
>JAISQP010000116.1 GCA_031274115.1 Synergistaceae bacterium | reverse complement strand
GAGGCAGCGAATATAATAATCGACATATCGCGCATAGTACAGCCCGGCGTGAAGGGACTTGTCCCCATGACGTACAGGGCGACGGTGAGGCTGGACGAGCTGGAGCGGAGCTTCAGTTCGCCGCTCGCCTTCGACATACTCATGAACCCTCAGAGCCACCTCGACGAGATATTCGACGTCTATGTCATACAAAAAGAGATTCACCAGGGCGAGCGAGCCGGCTGGTACACGCGCCTCGTTGACGGGGTGCTGACGCCGCAGAGAGCGGTCGACCTCGGCATACTCGACATATCAGGGGGGAGCGCCCTCACAATGACGCTCTCGTATTACGTGCTGGACGACGCGGTGCTCGAATCGTTCGAACAGGACGGCTATCTGATAGTGCCGGACGGCGAGAACGACAGGGCCGTAGTGGACCCGATCTGGCTCAATATGTGGACGAGCGCGTCGTCCGCGGGCAACTCGTCGCAGGGGAACGGCGGTTACTACGGCGGCAGTTCCGGCGGCGGGGGCTGCGGCGGCACAAACAGCATTGCTCTCTTCGCGGTCCTCATCCTGGCGGCGTCTGCGTCGCTCGGCTGGAAGGGTTTGCCGGGGAAAAGATAAGGGAAAGGCTGATTTATTGTTAGGGGCCTAAAGGGTAACGATTAAAACCGCGATGGTCTCTGTATTCGCAAATGGCAAAATGTCGTTTTAGCGATTTAATCAGCGTTTCCTAAGGTCAAGAGATCATCGGGGGTTTTATAACCACTTCGCTTAATTGGGCGTCAATGCTTGACGCCGTTCGCGAACGAGCGGAGCCAACGATGGCCGACATGGATGTCGGACAAGCGAGAGGCACGGATGCCCTATAGCGAGCGTTCGTTGGCGCAGCGAGTCGCGAACGGCGGCAAGCAGCCGGTTAAATCCCTAGACCGCGGGTTCTGCCCCTGACTAAAAAACCCGCAAGGGGACTCAGTCCCCTTGACCCTGTTTATTTAGGGCGAATTTTCCCACGGCCCATGAGAAGCCGTATTCGTCGTTTGGGGGGGCGATGTGTTTCGCGGCTTGTTTTATCTTATCCTCGCCGTTTTCCATGGCGACGCCGACGCCGGCTCGCGCGACCATCTCGGCGTCGTTCTCGCCGTCGCCGATTGCCATCACTTCGTCCATTTTTACGCCGAGGATTTCGGCGACTCTGGCCAGTCCGTTCGCTTTGTTGGCGTTGGGATTCATCGTCTCGACGAAGTTCGAGTTCGACCTGGTCACGTAGAGTTTTTCGCCGAACCTCCCGCGCAGTTCGTCGGCCAGCGGGGCGGCTTCCTCCGCCGTATCGGTCATGATGAGGAGCTTTGTCGGCGGGACTTTCGGGGCGTATACGTCGTCTCCGATAACTTTGCCGATGATCCCGAAATATTTCACGTATTCCTGAAAGAGGCCGGCGTCGGCGCTCTTTACGTAAAGGACGTCGCCGATGTAGGATTGCACGTGGAGGTTGCGGGGTCTCAAGCTCTCCAGCAGCTCGAGCGCGATATCCATGTCGAGCGGCAGGTGCCATATCTGTTCTCCGTCGGGGCGTATGGTCATCGCTCCGTTATAGCAGACGAACGGGATTTTGATCCCGGCCTGCTCGGCGAAGCTCTTCGCCGAGCTGAACATGCGTCCGGTGCACAGAGTTACGGCTATTCCTCTCGCCATCGCCTCCTCGATCGTCTCCATGTTGCGCTTCGGTATCTTGCCGGAGCTGTCGAGAAGCGTTCCGTCAAGGTCGGTGGCTATTAATTTCACTGGCGTCATGCTGATGGTTTCCCCCTCGGTGTTATTTCGCGTCTATTATTATCGCGCATAACGAGAAAACATGAAGGGTATAAACATGCAGAAAGGAAAGAAAAGAGCGACCCCGCTGGCCTTTCCCTAACGCATTTTGATTTCCACCCAATGTTCGCGGCAGTCGTTGACAAGAGAGACGGTTTCCCCTTCGCAGGCGACGCCGTCGACTTTCATGCCTGAGTCCTTTTCCTCCGCGGATAATTGAACGATGTCGATATGGTACGTCGTCTCGTGATAACGATAGCGAACCCCGACGTTCTTCCAGTCCTCCGGCAGGCAGGGGGAGACGCGCAGCGCGTCGGCCTCGATTCGGATACCCAGGATCGATTCGAGCATCAATCTGTACATCCATGACGCCGACCCCGTGTACCAGCTCCAGCCGCCGCGTCCGGCGTGAGAATCGGACGCGCAGATATCGGCGGCCATGACGTAGGGCTCCGCCTTGTAGACCGCCGCGTCCCTGGCGGACGCGGAGTGGTTCACCGGGTTGATCATCGAGCACAACTCCCAGGCGCGGCGATTGTCCTTCAATTTCGCGAACGCCATAGCCGCCCATACGGCCGCGTGAGTGTACTGACCGCCGTTTTCCCTGACGCCGGGGACGTAGCCTTTGATGTAGCCTGGGTTTGTGCCAGGCTCACCTGAAATGTCGAAGGGCGGGGCCAAAAGCTGGATTAATTTCTCCTCGCGCCTGACGAGGCGCGCGTCCAAAGATTCCATCGCCTGTCGCGCGCGCTCATGTCCGCCCGCTCCGGACAAAACCGCCCAACTCTGGACAATGGAGTCTATCCTGCACTCAGCGCCCTGTATCGAACCTAGAGGCGCGCCATTGTCGAAATACGCCCGCAGGTACCATTCTCCGTCCCATCCATGCTCCTCCGCGTTCACACGCAGCAATTCAGCCTCCGCGACGCAGCGATCGGCAAAGGGAGCGTCGCCGTGGGCTCGCGCGAGCGG
>JAISQP010000026.1 GCA_031274115.1 Synergistaceae bacterium | reverse complement strand
CCGTAGTCGTGGTAGCGCTCCTCTGGTTGTTCATCGCCCACAAGCCGACTACGATCAGTATAACGACAATTATTACAGCGTACTTCTTGTTCATTACCAATCAGCCTCCATATCCACTTTCGAAATTTAAATTGAGTCTAAGATGAAACCAACACTGCCTTCCTCCAGTTCTTCTCATTCCCCCTTGCATGTTCCGTTTGCCGCGTTTCGGCGGCATTGCCTTCGAAAGTTAAATTCTATCATAAAAATTAACGTTTTATACATTTTTCTCTATTACTCAATCGGGGCAACGGCGTCACAGGTTTTGGCAGCTCTCAGCCCGCGTTTCCGAAGAAGCCCAATCCGATCATTCCCTGCAAAAACTTGCGCAGGTAGTCGTGGGTCGCTTCCGGCCAGCTCCAGCCGAGTCGGTACAGCGCCTGCGACGTGTAGTCATTCTTCGCGTCGAGCATGACGGCGGACCTGCCCTGCGCCACGTTCTGATACGCTATCAGGCTCGTCAGGCGCTCCGCGCGCGAGGGATCCTTCATCGCGTCGGAAAGCGCGCTATCGAAGACCTCGTCCTCCGCAAACTCCACATCCATGCCCTCGTCCCTCATCGCTGAAATTATGTCGCCCATTAAAAACCGGTGATTGCTGAACGGATGGAAGACCCGGCACTCCTCCGGCGCGTCCGCGAGAAGCAGTATCGCGCGGGCGGTGCTGTCGATAGGTGACAGCTCCGTCTGCTGAAGGTATCCCGAGTATGGGAAGGCGCCGACGGCCTGATATGCCCTGAGTTGACCCAGGAAGCTGTTGGCGTGGGAGTTGATCTGGAACTCGCCGTCACGGTTGCGGGCCATAAGGTTGCCGACGCGCATAATTTTCGCGTCCAGCCCGCGGGAGACGGCCTCCAGGACGGCGCGCTCAGCCATGAATTTGCTGTGAATGTACTGATTTTCGAGGTTCTGCCCGAAGTAAAGCATCGTCTCGTCCAGCATGGTCTCCTTTGGAGGCGTTCCCTCAACGGAAAAGCCCGCGACGCTCGCTGTGGATATTTGAACCAGCCTTGCCTTCCTGGCAAGCGAGAGCCTGATGAGGTTGAGCACGCCGCCGGTGTTGACGTCGGTGATGCTGGAATCCTTCGCGAAATGCGTCACGTTCGCGGCGCAATTTATCACTGTTCCTATGGGCAGGCGCTCCAGAGCGTCAATCGACTCCGGCTTCGTGATATCGCCCTCGACGGCGTGGAGCCTCCCTCCGAACGACGGCCCGAAGTCGTCCTCGAAATAGTAGTAGAGCATATTCTTGAGACGCTCTTCGACTGAATTGTACTGGCCCCGCCTAAGCAGGCAGTAAATCGAGCCGCCGTCGCCGCTCAAAAGCGCCCGGAGCACGTGCGCGCCCAAAAAACCGGTCGCTCCGGTCAGAAGCACGTCGCCTACCGGCCTTTTCGCGCCGGTCCTGAAATTGTGAATGGTCCCCCGCGCGAGAAGCTCGTTTATCCCGCTGTAGTCGTAATCCGGCTCGATAAGGAAGTGTTCGGGCGCCGGGGCGGAACTCCCTCCGCCTGCCAGGAGCGCGGCTAGCTCACGCGGCGTCGGATGGGCAAAGACGTCCCCGTATGTGATGGACGCGCCGCCCGCGGCTATGCGCTCCTTTGCCTCTATGACCACTCTCGTGACGGCCAGGGACGAACCCCCGACGTCGAAGAAGCTGTCATTCGCGCCCACTTTATCCAGCCCGAGCACGTGACCGAAGATCGAGCAGAGCGTCTCCTCAAGCGGCGTCCCCGGCGCCTCGTAATCCGTGACGTTCAGTAACTCGGGCTCGGGAAGCGCCCGAAGATCGTTTTTGCCGTTTGGAGTTTTGGGCATGACGTCCATTTGCCTGTAAGCAGTGGGCGTCATGTACGGCGTGAGGGTTTTGGCTAGCTGTTTTTTCATATCGGTCGGGTCGATCGGACTGTCGGCCACGTAATAGGCGACAAGGTGGTCGGAGTTCTGGATACGCCGGATCATGACGGCGCACGACCGGACTCCCTCCACGGCGGAAATGGCGCTCTCGATCTCCCCGAGTTCGATGCGGAGACCGCGCAGCTTGATCTGGTTGTCGTTGCGCCCCAGTATCTCTATCTCTCCGTCATCCGTCCAGCGCGCAAAGTCGCCGCATTTGTAGACTCGCTCACCGCCTGACATCACGAATCGCTCCGCCGTCTGCTCCGGCCGATTGATATATCCGCGCGCCACACCGCGCCCGCCCGTCCAGAGTTCCCCGACTATTCGCGGGGGCAGTGCGTTTCCGTCGGAATCGACCACAGTTTCATGAACTCCCAGCAGCGGCGGCCCGACCGTAATGCGTTCCGCCCCTGTCACGTCCTTGTTGTTGCAGGCGACGGATATTTCAGTCGGCCCATAGATGTTGAACAGCCCGAAATCGTATTTCCTTCCGTTTCGAAGCCTGGTCAGCAGGGTCTCCGGATATTTCTCCCCGCCGCTGATTATTACCTTGCAGCCCCTAACCGCCTCCAGAAGAGGCGGATACTCTGTGTAATCCAGCATCCTGGTGGGAGTGGAGCTTATCGCGTCGGCGCCCGTGCGGCTGAAGAGTTCCGCCATGCGCACCGGGTCGCGAGACTCCTCATCGTCAGCCAGAACTACAGCAAGGCCGTTGCAGAGCGGAATCAGCGTATCTATCGTGAACATATCGAACGCCACCGTCGTTATGGAGAACATGGTACAGTTCTCGCGCACGAGGACCTCCACGTACTCGTTTCTGGGATGGTTCGTCACGAAGTTGGATATGCCGCGGTGCTCGATCATGACGCCCTTCGGTTTACCGGTGGAGCCGGACGTGTATATCAGATAGGCGAGCTGATCCGGGGAGACTTCGACGTCCGGCCCTTTGTCATCAGCCCCGGCGCGCATTGAGTCGATATCTATCGCGTTTTGCAGAGTCACGCGCCTTTCAATTTCATCCGATGTCGTCAGAAGGAATTTCGCGCCGCTGTCGTTCAGGACGTGATCGATACGCTCAGCCGGATATTCCGGGTCTATCGGTATGTAAGCGCAGCCCGCCTTCAGGATTCCGAACATAGCGATCACCACGCGCCCGGTGCGGTGCAGAAGGAACCCGATCCTGTCCTCCCTGCGGACGCCCCTTGCCAGAAGAGCGTTCGCCACTTTATTCGCCTCCGCATCCAGCGCGGCGTACGTGTACTCGCCGTCGGCCGCAAAAAGCGCGGTTTTATCCGGGTTTTTGCGGACGGCCGTCTCGAACATGCGGTGAAGTACCGGCTCCGGCAGTTCACCGTCTGTTCTGTTAAAGCTTGCCAGCAATCTGGACGCTTCCCGCGATACGAGGGACACTCCGCGAAGCGGCGCGTTCGGTCTCGACTCAATATTCCCGAGGGCGGTCACGACGGTCTCCGCGAAGCGCTCCATCAGACCGCGCGAGTAGAGGGATTCGTCGTACTGCATGGCGTACACTATTTCCCCCCCGCGCTCCTCCACGAAGACCGAGATCTTGAACATCGGCTCGCCGACATTCAGGAAGTTCACGCGGGCCTGTGTCCCGCCGATATGATGCTCCTCCACCAGGCCGAGCTGACACGCGTACATTATCGCCGGCTCGAAGCCCTTCTCCTGTGCGACGAGCGTGAAAGGATAGCACTCATGGGCGACCGCGTCCGTGAGGGTGTTTTGACAGTATCTCACGAAGGCAAGCGAGGAATCTCCGTCGGCGTTCGCTCCGGCGCTCAGCGCCAGCGGAAGGGTGCGCACGAACATGCCGAAGCTGTTTCCCAGGCGCGTGTCGTCTCTGCCGCTGCTGATAGTGGCTATGTAGACGTTCGGGCTGTATGTCCAGCGGCTTATAGCGTATGAGAGCGCGGCGAGAAAAAGGCCGGCGAGGGACGCGCCGTTCGCCCGGCAAAAACTCTCCGCGGCGTTCCTGTCGACCGGCAGAGCAACCTCCGCAACGGACGGTTTTTTTGAGCCGGCTAGGTCCTGCGGGATTTCGCTCGATCCCTCGAAGGACGAGAGCTGCGCGTCGAAGTAAGCCTTGTCGTCGAGCCACTCCGCGCTGCCCTCATTTTTTTTCTCCAATACCGCCCAGTCGAAGCAGGAAATTTTTTCGCGCGCCACCCTGGCTTTTTTCGGGAATTCCACGTCGCCGTAGAGTTCGCCAATCTCGCGCAGAAAAATGTCGAGCGAACCGCCGTCGAAGACGATGTGATGAAAGTCGGCCAGAAGGGTCACGCCATAAGGGGTCGTCAGCACCCGCGCCCTGTAGAGCGGGCCCGTAAAGAGCCGGAACGGGCGCACGAAATCCGCCGCGATCCCTTCAAGCTCCTCGGGGCCGGCTTCATCGCAGGGAACGTCCGCTGGCGCGTCGTCCGGAACCTGTCTCACCTCCTCACCTGACATCGCAAGACGCGATTTTACGACCGGGTGAGCGTCGATAACCGCGGCCGCGGCCGCGGCGAGACGGGCAGCGTCCATGGGCGGGAGGTCGAGACGAAATGGGATGTTGTAGACAACCGAATCGGGCTTTTTCATGCAGTGGAAGCAGACGCCCATCTGGCTCTGTGACAGAGGATAGCCGATTTTTTTATCCCCTTCGTCAATCGTGCCGCCGGCCGGCATTTCGGCCCCAGGCGTCTCCTCTTTTCGCGAGGCCAGCAAATTCCGTATTATCGCGTTCTCGACGCCGAGTATCGTTGGAGACCTCATTAGTTCGCGGACCTGGGGAGACGTTCCGAAGCGCTCGTCGAGCTTAGCGCGGAATCTGATGGCTGAAAGCGACGTAAGGCCGGAGCGCATGAGGTCCGTCGAGAGGTCGAACTCACCGTGCCCGAGAATTTCCGACAGAACCTCCGATATCGCGAGTTCCAGCTCCGTCCTCTGGCGAACCCCGCGGCTTCCCTCCGGCGCCCCGAAGACGGGCGGTGGAAGCCTTCGGCGATCCACCTTTCCGTTTTGCGTGAGAGGTATGCTGTCGACAAGCACGGTAGCCGCGGGAACCATATAACGCGGCAGCTCGTCCTCGATAAATCGCTCGAGGGTGGACACGTCGACAGGAGGATCCGACGCGACGTACGCCACCGCGCACTTGCCGCCGCCCGGCGCGTCGCACGCGACAACAGCCGCGTCCTTCACGCCGGGGTACGCCCGGATGCGAAGCTCTATCTCAGTCAGCTCAACCCTGAACCCGCGTATCTTCACCTGAAAGTCACGCCGCCCGATGAAATCGAGGTCGCCGTTCGGCAGGTACCGCGCTACGTCGCCCGTTTTGTACATGCGCGAATACTCGGGATCATCGTTGAACGGGTTTTTGACGAATTTTTCCGCCGACAGTTCCGGCCTGTTCAGATAACAGGCCGACACCTGACGCCCGGCGATACAGAGTTCGCCGGCGGCGCCTGCCGGCGCGAGACGCCCGCGTCCGTCCACGATGTAAATGTCCGTGTTTGCGACCGGACGCCCCAGCGGGACCCTGTCGTAAAGGCGATCCACTCTGAAGAACGCCGAAAGGATGGAACACTCCGTGGGGCCGTAACAGTTGTAAAACGCGAAATTATCGGGAGGCGCGATTGGCACGAGTGTCTCGCCTCCAACGCCCAATACGCGCAGGGAGTGATTCGCGGCGCTCTCGACAAATTGACGGCCAAGCTGCGTCGTCATGAAAGCCACGGTGACGCCGTTCTCGTTGAAGTAATCGTTCAGTCTCGGGAGATCCAGCCGCATCTCCTCCGGTATGACGTGCACACAAGCGCCGTGTGAGAGCGCCGGGTAAATGTCCATGAGCGACGCGTCGAAGCCGAAGCTGGCGTAAGCCGCTACCTTATCGTTTTCGGTAAGCCCGTGACATCTCCCGAACCACGCGCAAAAGTTCGTCAGGTTGCCGTGCGTGAGCAAAACTCCCTTTGGCTGGCCCGTCGTGCCGGATGTGTAAAGAAGTACGAAACCGTCGTTTACGGATGGTTCGAGAGACGCGCGAGCCGTCCGGAGATCCGTGTCCCGTATCTCATCGGACGTTATAAGTTCGCCGTCGTAATCAGCCAGAAGTCCTGCCAGTGCCTTGTCAGCCATCACGACCCCAGCGCCCGCGTCCTTCAGCATGAACGAGAGCCTTTCGGAGGGGTAGCCAGGATCGAGAGGGACGTACACGGCGCCGGCCTTGAGCGCCCCGAGCGCGCAGATTATCATGAACTCGCCGCGCCGCACGAGCACCCCGACCTTATCCCCCCTCCTGACGCCCCTGTCCGCTAAGTTCGCCGCAAGCGCGTCGGTCAATTTATCGAGTTCCCCATACGAGATTGTCTTGCCCGCGAAAACGACGGCCGGCCTTTCCGGAGCGTCCACTGCCATCTCGCGGAACAGATCGGGAACGGTACGCCCGAGATTTTCGTCCGACCGCTCGCCGGCGAAGCCGCGGAGTATAAGATCCCGCTGCCGCTCCGGCAGTTCCGCGATGTCGCTCAGGGCGGAACTGCCGCCATCCGGCGCAGTGATTCTGTCTATTATCGCCGTGAACTGTTCGAGGATTCCGTCTATTATCTCGTCGTGGTACAGGCCTCGGGAGTACGAAACGGTCACGCTCAGCCTGTCCGCGTCGCGTCTCATGTCGATTTGAAGGTCTATAGCAAGCGCCTGTCCCTTTACCGGGATACGGCTAACCGCGAGGTTCGGGATTTTGACTGCCGGCGCCTCGTGAACGTAGTTCACGATCACGTCGAATATAGGATGGCGCGATGAATTGCGATCCGGCGCGAGGGCTGCCGCAAGCGGCTCGAACGGGCATGTCTCGTTCGCCTTGGCGCCCTTCAGGGTGTCTGAAATCCTCTCGGCATAGGCATCGAACATCATGTCCCCCACCGGCTTCGCGCGCACTGGCAGGACGTTCGCGAACAGGCCCTTCATCGCGGCGGTCTCGGGACGATTTCTGCCGTTCATGACGACTCCGAGCGTCACATCCTCGCTGCCGCAGTATTTCGCGATGACAAGAGATGCGGCCGCGAAAAGAAGGGTAAAAGAAGTTACCTCGCGGCTTTTAGCGGCGGCGGCGAGCGCCGAAACGTCGAGAACGCGCTCCTGAGACTCCGCCGCGAACGGCAGACGATCCGGCCTCACGGAGCGGATCGGCGTTTCGTTTTCAGGCACCCCGTCCGCGAATACGTCCATAAAATATTTGATCCCGGGTTCCGGGTCGTCATTCTCATGCAGCCACGCGGAATAGTCGAGGTAATCCGGTTCCGGGCCGAAAGCATCGGAGTAATTTTCATCCCCATATAATCTATACAAATTCCACAGCTCTTCCGCCAGCAGATCGAGACTCGCGGCGTCCATTATCAGATGGTGAATCACGATCGAAAGCGCCCATTTCTCGCCGCCTGTCCCGTAAAGGGTGAAACGGTACAGCCGGCCTTGCGAGATGTCGAAGGGTTCGCCCGGCGAGCTGACCAACGCGGGGAGTTCATCGGGGCCGCACATTCTGACGCCGAGCGAGACGGGCGATTCGTCCGCGATCCTGTGGACGAACACGCCGTCCTCCTGCGGATAGTACGAGCGAAGTATCCTGTTGCGGCTGACAAGAGTTTCAAGAGATCTCTCAAGGCGTTTAACGTCCAGATCGCCTGAGATCGAATAGGCGACGCAGACGTTGTACGCCGTGGAATCGGGGTTAATCCCCTGTTCGGCCGCAATTCGGCGCTCAACAGGGGTCAACGGCCAAACGGACCGCCCGGCCAACCGTTCGATCTCCGCTTTTTCCCTGAACTCATCCGTAAATTTCTCCATATCCATGCCCCCTGCGTGAAAAATCTTGCGGTACACCTGCCTAGCAACTTCCAGAATATACGAATAATAGCATAATTCAAGCAGCGCCGCGCGCGTCCGGCGCCAAACGAGGGGGATATTCCGAGGAGGATTTTGAGGGACTATTGGCCGATTGAGTGAAATTTTCTTGACATCTCAGTTTCACACTGATAATATTGCCCGGTGCTTCTGCTCGCGTATTTGTGTTGTGCGGTATTTATACGGAGCGGAAGCGGTTGGATCAACTTATTTGCGTTCTATCGGGCGTTGAAGGAGAGTGCTGAACCTCGGCATAAGCTAGGTTTTAACTTTTTTAAGCGTCTGATTTGAAATTTATAAAAAGATGAGCATGAAAATTTCGATAGGGAAGGAGGAATAGGATTGCCAAGCATACAACAGCTTATAAGGCACGGCCGCAAGAGCAAGAGGACACGCTCCACAGCGCCGGCGCTGCAGGAAAATCCGCAGCGCCGCGGGGTTTGTACCCGTGTCTATACGGTTACGCCGAAAAAACCGAACTCGGCTCTGCGAAAAGTGGCTCGCGTCCGCCTGACGAATGGGATAGAGATCACGGCTTATATCCCTGGGATTGGGCACAATCTTCAGGAGCACTCGGTCGTTTTGGTGCGCGGGGGACGAGTCAAAGACCTTCCCGGCGTTCGCTATCATATCGTACGCGGGACACTTGACTGCGGCGGAGTCGAAAATCGCAAGCAGAGCCGTTCCAAGTACGGCGCTAGAACCCCAAAGAAATAAGGGGGTTTTATTTTTGGGAATATATCTGAACAAGCGCGCGCGTGACGCGCAGAAATGATTATCAAGAGAGGAGCATGATTAATGCCGCGAAAAGGCCATGTCA
Source organism: Synergistaceae bacterium (assembly GCA_031274115.1). Next base: position 543 of record JAISQP010000026.1, on the reverse strand, counting down.
GGCCGAGAGTCACTCCGCCCGACTCGGTGTATTCCAACACCTCGATAGCGAAATTTGTCAACTGTCTGATGCTCGACGGCAAAAAGAGCGTAGCTGAAAGCATAATGTACGGCGCTCTGGATATCGCGTCACAGCGTCTTAGCATAGAGCCTGTCGAGGTGTATGAAAAAGCGATGAACAATGTCAGGCCTCAGATCGAAGTGCGCCCGCGCCGCGTGGGCGGAGCGACGTATCAGGTCCCTGTGGAGGTTCGCCCGGATAGAGCTCAGGCTCTGGCGATAAGGTGGATAATCCAATATTCACGCTCACGCAAAGGCATTCCGATGATGGAGCGTCTCGCGAGAGAGCTGGCTGACGCCTGTAAGGGCGAGGGCGGCTCCGTCAAGAAGCGCGAGGATACTCACCGTATGGCTGAAGCGAACAGAGCTTTCGCTCATTATAGATGGTAGAGAGGGACCTCCGGTCGGCTAGTTCTCGTTACGATTACGCCGGTCTTTGCGGTGCATTATAAAAATGTCTAAAATTGATCTGACAACGATAAGA
>JAISQP010000228.1 GCA_031274115.1 Synergistaceae bacterium | reverse complement strand
GTATAAAAAGGCCGAGGCGGACAGCGCGTGGGAGATGCTTGAAAAAGCCGGGCGCCGAGTCGTCGCGGCTTAAGGAACCACTGATTTAATAACCTTTGGGAACAACGCGAGAAGCGATCAAATCTACCGCATTTCACTCAAAGAACACTAAATCAGTGATTCCCTAAATATAAGGAGGATTTGTCATGGCAAAAATTGGAATCATCTACTGGTCCGGAACTGGCAACACTGAGAAAATGGCGGAGCTGATCGAACAGGGCGCAAAGGGATCCGGCGCCGATGTGACCCGCAAAAATGTTGCTTCAGCGTCTTCCGAAGAGCTGGCCGGGTACGACGTGGTCGTCCTTGGCTCACCTTCCATGGGGGCTGAGGTCGTCGAGGAGGATGAGATGGCGCCGTTCGTCTCGTCCGCCGCTCCGGCGCTGAAGGACAAAAAAGTCGCTCTCTTCGGCTCCTATGGGTGGGGCGACGGGGAATGGATGCGCAACTGGTCCTCCGACCTCAAGAACGCCGGCGTCAAGTTGCTTGACGATGGCCTGACGGTCCACGAAACCCCGGAGGGCGAAAGCGCGGATCTTTGCGTCGAATACGGCAAGAAAATCGCGGCTTTCTGAATTTTTTAGGGAACGGGAGTCTGAAGGGTAAAGATTAAAACCTCGATGGTCTCCGCGTCTGTAAACAGTTTTTACTTTACGGTACCTCTCAATTTCGCCATTCAAACGCCCTTCTAAAAAAACCACGCAACACCCGCAACGTCAGCGACTTTCAGGAGCCCGGGTTAACCGGGCTCCTTGCCCCAAAAACCGCGGTTCACAGACCGGCCGGTCTGGTCTTCCCCATTACAGGCTCGCCGTTCTTTCCCCTCCACGCTATTCCTATGCCCATGTATGTAATAATTATAGCGATTATAGGGTTGATGTAGTTGAAGAAGGCGTATGGAAAGTACTCGATGGTATTGACTCCCAGCGTGACGCTCTGATACGCGCCGCATGTGTTCCAGGGGACGAGCGCCGACGTTATCGTGCCCGTGTCCTCTAGCGCCCTCGACAACATGCGGGGATGGAGCCCTTTTTCGTCAAAGGCTGGCTTGAACATACGCCCCGGAAGGACGATCGCTATATATTGATCGGAGGCTATCATGTTAGTCACTACGCAGGCGATCGCGACCGCTGTCACGTATCCGCCTACGGTCTTCACGCCCTTCATCATAAATTCGAGCAGCGCCTGGAGGAAGCCGCATCTGTCGAGCACGCCGCCGAAGACGAGCGCGCAGAGAACCAGCGAGTTGGACCACGTCATCGATTGCAGTCCGCCCCGCGCCAGGAGATCGCTCAGAACGGACGCCGCGTTCAGTATGGAATCCGTGGAGAAGCTCGAGAGCCCGTGCTCCCCCGCCAGCGTCGCAAGCGCCGGCAAATCCTCCGCGAGGCCCGCTATCTCGGCGGGAAGGACAGGAGAGTAGCCATTCTGCATCACATCGAGCATCGCCCCGAATGACGCGCCCTGAAAGAGACCGAGAACGATGCCGGCGAGCGCGCCGCTGAAGATGCTCGGCAGCGCCGGTTTGCCGGAAGCCGCGAGCGCGATGACCAGGATAGGCGGGATAAGCCCCAAAGGCGAGATTGAGAACTCGACCTTCATCATATCCTGGATGGCGCGAACCTTTTCCGCGTCAAACGACCCGGACGAGTAGCCAGCCCCCAGGATGCCGGCGATAACCAGCACGATTACATACGATGGCGACGTCGTCCAGACCATTGCCCTGATGTGCTGGAAGATATCGGTCCCGGCCATGGCTGGCGCGAGGTTGGTCGTGTCTGAGAGCGGGGACATCTTATCCCCGAAATAGGCCCCGGAGATTATGAAGCCGGCGGCTATCGGCGCCGGCACGCCCAGCCCGGCCGCGATGCCCATGAGGGCGATACCGACCGTCCCAGACGTCCCCCAGGACGTCCCGGTCGCGAGCGAGACTATGCTGCACAGCAACAGAGTCGCTATCAGGAATATGCTGGGGTTCAGGATGGCGAGCCCGTAATAGATCATAGTCTGCACGACGCCGCTCAAAAGCCAGGTCCCTATCAGAATTCCGACGGTGAACAGTATCAGTATCGCCTGCATGCCCATCATGATGGACGCGAGCATACCCTCTTCGATGATCTTCCATGGATACTTCAGCACGAACAGCGCATATACCGTCGCGACCGTCGCGGACAGCACAAGGGCTATATGCACGTCCGTCTCCCAGTATCTGACGGCCATGGCGATAAGAAACGCTGAAATCGCAATGACGATAATAGATTCAATCAGGGTCGGAAAACGTCCGACTTTTATATCAGTATTCTCCTCGCTGCTCATAATTCTGCTCCTCCTCATAATGTGTGGATCACGCGCTAAAAGCTACAGCGTTTCCTGCGAACGCGAAATCGTCACGCCTCGCTTCTTCAGTTCAGCCACGAGGCGTTCCGTCGCGGCTTTCGATCTGCCGATATATTCAGGCGGATTGACTCCAGCGTCAGTAAGCATTCCCTCCGCTATCATCCGCCCCGCTATCGCGCAGGTGAACCCGGTCGTCCTGGACATGGACGGATATCCAGTCTTCATGTCCCTCTCATCGTAGAGGCTGAACGTGTGGCGGACTCTCTTGCCGTCCTTGAGTCCGGTCACTTTGGCGTGAAAAAACGTGAACTCGTTCTCGCCGTCGCCTAGCTTCATCATCGGGTACGCAAAGTGACCGAAGACGTCGCGCGGCACGACGTCAACTCCCTTGATCCTGACCGGCTCGTTGTCGAACATGCCGATCGACCGGAGGAACTCCAGGTCCCTCGCGGTTCCAGGGTACCTGAGCGTGTACTCTATGACGTTCGGAGACGGAATGGTATCGAGAAGCGTCCTGCTGCCGTCAGTAAAAAATCCCTCCATCCTTGGCAGTTTCAGGCCGGGAATGTCAAAATCGATGATTTCGCAGTTGGAAAGGGCCGGAACCGTCAATATCTCGCCGTTCTTCTTGCACCTGGCGGGGCGCACGTACTCCTCGATCAGGTCGTCGGGGCTGAAGACCAATTTGTAGTTGAAAGGAGGCTTCGGATCCGTGGGCAGTCCGCAGACGTAATACACAACGTCCTCCACCGTATCCAGCAGGGCGCACGCGTGACCTATGAGCGCGCTGCTCGCGCCGGGCGCGACGCCGGTATCCTCGTAAGCCGTCACTCCCGCTCTCTTGGCCTCCTCGTCCCAACCGCGGTAATCCTCGGGCATGAATGAGATGTCCGAGATGTTGACGCCCGCTCTTATTACTGCGCCGAGCATGTTATAGCCGAGGAAACCCGGGACCGCCCCGATGCAGAGGTCGAAACCCCTTACGGCCTCCGTTATCGCGCCCGGCGACGCGAAGTCCACATCAGCCCGCACGGCGACCCTCCCGCCGGACTTCGCCCGAGTCTCGCTCAGGGATTCCGCGTTCGCGTCGCATACAACCACTTCATATCCTTCATCCTCCGCAAAATCCAGAGCGATGACGGAACCCACAAGACCGTTGCCGAGCACTATCACTTTTTTCTTCACGCAATTCTCCTCCTAAAACACACCGCAGATAATTTATCCGACTAATAACATTATTAATTACATTAACTAATATGTCAAGCTCGCGGGCTCGCGGGTCATGACAATACGTCCCCGGCCATAGCCCTCACTCGCTCATCCTCGTCGTGGAGGGCGGGTTTTACGGCGTCGAGGCGCCCTTTGCCGCGGAGGTTTTTGATCGCGTTTATCGCGCTGCACTTCCATTTCCAGAGATCCTCGGGTTTTATGTACCAGAATTTTTTCGCGACGAGGTCCCTCAGACTGCGGTAGTCCGCCGCTATGACGCTCTCCGGGGATATCTCGCGAGCCAGCTCGTCCAGGCCCGGAAATTCCACCTCGCCCGAGAGCTGGTTCCTGTTGAACGGACAGACGTCCTGGCAGACGTCGCAGCCGTAAATCCAATTGCCGAGTTCCTCGCCGTAACGACCGTAGACGTCGGCCCCGAAGTCCCATGTCGTGAGGTGAGAAACGCACGCGACCCGGTTCATGGCATACGGCTCGGCGAGAGAACCTGCCGGACAGCTTTTGACGCACCTGTTGCAGTCGTCGGGACAGGGCGTTCCTTCCGTCTCGTGTATGTACTCGATGTCCCTGTCTATCAGGAAAGCAGATAGGGTATAGTACGAGCCGCGGTCCCCGTAAAAGAAATTATTTCTGCGGACCGCGCCCAGACCGGCGGTTACAGCCGCCCATCTGAGGGCGGTTACGAAAAGATCGTCGCTCGGCGTAGTCCTGAGTCCGAGCTCGTCGGTCATATAGCGCTCGAGCCGCCTCCGGTCGCGGTAGCCGTCCGACATCGCGTCCTTCCTCTCGTCGCAGAGATAAGACTTGCCTATGAGACCGTCGAGGTTCTTCGGAATGCGGTAATTGCCGTAACGCTGAGAGCAGATTACGACAGAGGACGCCCAGGGATATTTTTCTCTCGGGTCGGCGAGGAAGGGAAAACGGCTTATCGACTCCGCAGACTCGGGGAAACGCCTGGCCCGCTTCTCGACCTCGAGCGCATACCCCCTCATCGCGTCCAGCCTTATTATTCCGCATCTCTCGTAGCTCAGAGAGACAGCGTGTCTTACAATTTTCAAAGCGATACCGTCATTCATTCTCTTCTGACCTCCCAACTTCAATCGCGGCTATGTCCCTCAGGATAGAGAGAAAGTTCTCCGCGCCGTCCTCACCGAGTTCCCGCAAGATATGATCCTGCGCCTCCTTCCATAATGGAATCGCTTCGGAAAGTTTCGCGCGTCCGGCGTCGGAGAGCGACAGTATCTTCTTCCTCCTGTCGCCGTCTCCGGAAATAAGGCGCACGTATCCAGCCCTTTTCAGCGCCTCCACATTCCTCGTGGCGGTCGACCGATCGAGGCGCAGCGCCTCTCCCAACTCGCCGATCGCGGCGCCGCCCGCCGCGCCGATATGCCGCAGCATCGCAAACTGAGGGCTCCTGATGCCGGCCGGCTTCAAGTGTGAATCGTACAGCTGAGTGACGACGCGCCCCGCCCTGCGGAGGTGAAAACAGACGCAGGGAGACTTTGACGCGATTTCGGATAAGCTCGGCATATTGCGCCTCCCATATATATGTATATACAACTATTTGATAATAACGCGGGCAAGCGCCTCTGTCAACATAACGGCTGCAAGACAGGGGCGCCGCGCGCGCCGGCGAAGAGGTAGCTTTTCGGACGCTTTTCTGCGATAATCGACAGCGGACGATATCTTATCGTTACGTGAGCTTACGGATAAGGGAGTCTCCATGGAAGAATTGAAAGTACTGTGCGATTCGGCCGCGAGCAAGCCGACGCCGAAGTGGATGTCAGCGGCCGCGGTAACGCTCGGTATGGCGTTGCTTTATAACGCGTACGCGGCTTTTTCAGAGGGAGGGTTTCACTCGAAATTCGTCTACAACGCGATTCTTGGCGCCGTATGCGCGTTCGGGGCCGGCATCAGCCGCCGGCTTTACCTCTCGGACGCTGGAATAGTGCGCGAGACGCGCAGTTGGGGAAGGGTCATCCGTCGGATTCTTCCGTGGAACGACATAAGGCACGTAACGCTCGCCTACAGAGGAGACAGGATAACTGCGTTCTTCGAGACCGGGCCAACCGGTTGGAAGGCGCCTTTTTTACGCGTCCAGGAGGATGAAATCCTCGACATCTTCGAGGACATGATGCCGGACGTAGAGGTGGAGACGCTGACTGTTCCGCGCTCATAAGCGGCCGGACGATGAGTTAGCGGATCAGTCAGCCCTCACCCATATAAGAAGGCTGATTTATTGTCAGATGAACGTCCGCCAACCGGCCCCACATTGGCTTTATGCAAATTGTAAATCCGATTGACAATTTGCACGCAAATTGGTTAAACTTTCAGTGTCAATGCTGTTTTATAGATAAGTAATTTTATATGTGTACGAAATTGAGCACGATTAAT
>JAISQP010000143.1 GCA_031274115.1 Synergistaceae bacterium | reverse complement strand
GAATGAAAAACATGAAAAGGATAACAGTTTCAAAACCGTTCACTTATTACATCGACGGTTACGACAGGCGGGATTTCGTTATCGGCGAGCACGATGTCCCCTATGACTGCGCGGCTTATGCCGAGGAGTACGGTTTCACGAAAAAAAAGGAGGGTGAAAAGGATGACGGAACCGATAAGCCTGTCGGAAGCAAAAAAACACCTGCGGGTTGAGTTCGGGGACGACGACGAGCTGATACAGGGACTCATAGCGGCGGCGCGGGAATACGCGGAGGGGTTCATGAACAGGTCTCTCGTCGCGAAGACGGAGGACGAAGAAGCGCCCGCCGTCAAACAGACGTGGAAACAGGCGATGTTCCTGCTCATTGGCCACTGGTACGAGCATAGGGAGAGCGTGAACATGGGAAACATAACGACGGAAATACCGATGGGCGTCGATATGCTGCTCTGGCAGGATCGAAATGTCACGTTCGCGTGAGGGAGGTGTGAGATATGGCGCTGCCGAGAGGCGCGGGAGACTTGCGAGATCGAATCTCAATTCTTCGTCGGGTAAAGACGCGCGACAGCATGGGCGGCGCGGCGGAGAGCGAGGCGCTGATATTGACCACGTGGGCGAGGGTCGTTGCCCTCCAGGCGAAGGATAACGTCATAGCCGGCGGACGCCGCGACATAAGAACCCATGAGGTCGTTATCCGAAGCGGCATAAGCCCGCGGCCTAAACAGGGCGATATCGCGGAGTGGCGTGGCGCCCGCTTGGAGGTGGCGGCCACGCGCCCCGCCGCCTGCTGGTTTGTTTTAGACTGTGTCACGGAGGTTCGTTGATATGCTTATTTTTGCCCGGCTGGAAAACGACAAGGAAGTGCTGAATCAACTGCGAGAGCTGCGAGAAGGCGCGCTGAGGGAGAGAGTTTTCGCGGCCATAAAAAGTGGCGCGGAGAAAATAGCCATAGACGCGATTTTGCGCGCGCCGGTCCTGACGGGGGCTCTGGCGGGGTCCATAAAGACGTCGAGCAGCAGAAAGGCGCTGTCCGCCAAAATCTACGCTGACTATCCCGATAACGGCAGGGTCAGGAAGACTAAGACGAGCAAACAAAAGGCCGGCTCGCGCGAATATTACGCGATGGCCGTCGAGTACGGAACGAAGCGTGTCCGCGCTCAGCCGTTCCTTATGCCCGCCGCCCAGGCCAAGGCGGCGGAGGTAGTGGAGGGCATCGAGAAGGCTATGGAGGACGCGCTCAATGACACTGTCGGCTCTGTATGAGGATATTTACAGGCGCCTGACGGAATATGAGCCCCTGTCTCATTTGCTGGCGGGCGAGAAGGTTTATGACTTCGCGCCGGACAAGGAAGCGCCCTCCCCTTACGTCGTGATCGGCGACACTCAGGAAGTCGAGGGCCGCACGATGGACGACACGGAGCGGAAGGTGTTTGTGCGCTTGCATATCTGGAGCGCCTACAGTGGGCGGAAAGAGGTAATCGGGATCGAGAGGGAGATAGAGGCGGCCCTTGAGGGTGATCAATATCTTTTCGAGAGTTCCCTGATTCTTCTGGACGAATCGGACTGGATGCACGGGGTAGTTGTGTTCAGAACATATATTGAAAGGGATGACGATTAAATGTCCAAACTGGCGTCGAAAAACAGTCAGGTATTAGTCAGGGTGGGGAACACTCAGACGCCGCTCATTGCGGCGCGGGACTGGGCAATAAACTGCGAACGCGGAACGATAGACGTTTCGACGATTTCGACGGAGTGGAAGGAGTTTCTGGCCGGACAAATTTCGGCGACCGGCAGTGTTACCCTGCTTTACGACCCGGACAACGAAGGGGCGGAAGGCGCAATCGAAGAGGCCATGTGGAGTGGCGCGAAAATAACGATCTACATCCGTCCGGAAGGGGCGAGCGTCGGCGGTCCCGTATACCAGCTCGACGCCTTCGTGACGACATGGAATCTGACCGCCGCCACGGAAGACGCCATCCAGGTCGCGGTGTCGTTCGCGGGCGCCGGACCCATTACGCGCTCCACGCTCAGTTCGGGTGATTGAGAGTGAAGATTATACGGATAGGCAATAAAGATTACGAAATTCACTACGGCCAAAACGCGCTTTGCGCGATCGAGGACGCGGCGGATATGACGATTCTTGATTTCGGGGCGCGTTTCGCCTCCACGACCTTTCGGTTTGGCGACGCTCGAATTCTGGTATGGGCCGGAATGCTGGCGAAGCGTCGAAGCATCACCCTCGAGGAGGTTGGAGACCTCCTCGATGATGGCAGAGAGAATGCAGGTGAAGCGATTGCCGCGTGCATCACGGAGCTAACCGCGAGTTTTCGCAGAATTGTCGGCAATACGGCAGATGAAGATGAGGGCAGCTCAAAAAACGAATAAGCCGGGGCGAGGGGCGGAACGATCTTTATCTGTACGCGCTTGGACCCCTCGGCTTAAGGCATGAGGATTTATGGTTTATAACCCAAGGCCAGCTCGGCGACATGCTCGAGGCGTGGAATTACAAGCGGTTCCTCGAACGGAGCGAGCGCGCGGAAATGACCGCTATCCTGTTTAATCTGTGGAGCAAGAGGAAAATCAGCGCTCAGGACATAGCGGGTATTTGGCGCAAAGGAGAAATCCTCAACAAGGAAGAATTTTTCAACAGATGGAAAAAGGAGCACCGTCGCGGAAGGGGGGAGCCGAATGACAAAGAGCCGGCTGTCGTTTCATATAGGCGCAAACACAAGCGAAGCGGAAAAAGCGTTTAAGGAGTTTGAAAAAAGGTTTGACCGCTTCAGCAAAAAAGTATCCGGCGCCGGTAAGGCGTGGAGCGCGTATATCAGCGCTCCACTTGCCGGCGTCGGCGCTCTTGCGGCGAAATTCGCCAAGGACGTGGACGACGCCCTTGACGATATCCGCATCGGCACAGGCGCGACAGGGAGCGCGCTAAGAGCGCTGGGCGAGGATTTCAGGGCCGTAGCCGCGAACGTTCCGCAGAATTTCGCCGAGAGTTCCAAGGCTATCGCCGACTTAAACACCATGCTCGGCGCGACCGGGAAGGAACTCCAGGCCCTTGCGACGGCGGGGTTAGACGCTTCGCGCATGATGAAGCTGGACCTCGGGGCGGTCATAAGCAGCGCGTCGAAGGCGATGAACAACTGGGGGATTTCCGCCAGCAACGGCGTATCCCTTATGGATAAACTCTTCGTAGCGTCTCAGAGCACCGGGGCGGGCATAGACAGGATAGCCGACGGCCTCAGCCGGTTCGGCCCCGCCTTCCGCGCCCTGGGCTTCGAATCCGAGCAGGCGATGGCCATCATAGCCCAGTTCGATAAATACGGCGTTCAAACGGACGCCGTGCTGGGCTCGCTCAACAAGGCTCTTTCTACTCTCGCGAAAGCGGGGATCAAGGACGCCGGACAGGCGTTCGAGCAAATTATAGGCTCCATCCGCGACGCGAAGGACGGGCAATCGGCGATGACTCTGGCGGCTCAGGTCTTCGGAACGAAGGTTGGGGCCAGTTGGGTTCAGGCGATACGGGAGGGGAAAATAAATATCGATGACCTGGTCAGAGCGCTGCGCGGCGCCGACGGGTCGATACGGAAAACGGCGAAGGCGACGGACGGGTTTGCCGAACAGCTGGAGCGGACGAAAAACGCGCTCGCCCTCGCGCTGGAACCTCTGGGGACTCAACTGCTGGCAATAGCGGAAGAGGAGTTAAAATCGCTCGCCGAAACCCTGAAAGGAGTCAATCTCGAGTTCAACAGCGCGACTGTCAAAATTGGGTTGTTCGTGGCGGGAATAGGGCCGGCGTTGGTTGGACTCGCCTCCCTCGTCAGGGCTTTCAAGGAGCTGATCGGCGTCATGAAATTGATGGCTCCTCTGATTCCTCTCGGACCAGCCGCTGTTGTGGGCGCGATCGGGTATGGCGCATACGCGAGGAATCGCAATCTTAATAAACTCCGGAACGGCATCGCGGATGCTCTGGGTGCTGGTGATAAAGAGGGGTTTATTAAACTGCGGGCGCAAGAGATTACGAATTACAACTACGGAAGAGTAGATAATCCGGATCTCTTGCGACG
>JAISQP010000137.1 GCA_031274115.1 Synergistaceae bacterium | reverse complement strand
GATATTCAGGCTTCCGGGCTGGAAGCCTCCGGTGATTCGGTCGAAATCCGTGAAGCCGGACGGAATTCCGTCTCCTGAAATCCCCTCGGAGATGCTGCGCTCGATCATATCGAACGTCGCCACTACCACGCTCGCCATGTCCCGAATGCGAGAGACAGAGCCCCTTGCTATCTCGAATACCTTCTGTTCAGCCGACGAAAGAGCTTCTGAGGATTCGACCTCCTCGCTGAAACCAGCGCGCGTTATATCGGCGCCGACTTTGATCAGCTCCCTGTGCACGGATTTGTCGCGCACAATTTCGCAGTGATGTTCTATATTGGCCGTCGTCGTTACGGCGTCGACAAGCATCGCGATAAACGCCGCTCCCCCGACCTTTTCGAGAAGGCCCCTCCTCGAAAGCTCCTCTTCGAATGTAAGAGAGTCAACCGCCCTGTCCTTCCCGGCCATCTCGGACATTATCTCGAACGCCGTCGCGTGGCGCGGCTCGTAAAAATCGGCGGCGCGGAGCGTTTCTACGACGCTCAGAAGCGCGTCACGCTCCAACAGGCACGCGCCAAGCACAGCCCGTTCAGCGTCAAGGTTATGCGGCGGTATACGCTCAGAGCGATACTCCTGCAACCTACTCCGCCTCGACGGAGAGCGTAAGCTCCGCCTCGACGCCGGTGAAAAGCCTCACCTTGACAGGATAAAGGCCAATCTGCTTTATCTGCTCGTCGAGTCTTATCTCCTTTTTATCGACCTTCACCGAAAGCTGCGCGCCCAGCGCCGAGGCTACCTGGGCGGACGTTACGCTGCCGAATAGGCGGCCCTCCTCGCCGGCGCTCATCTTTACCGAAATCTTCTTGCCGCCGATTTTTTTCTTCGTCTCTATGGCGACCGCTTCGAGCTTGGTTTCGCGGTTTTTTTTCGACTCCTGCCGGTCCTCCCATTCCTTCACCTTGCCCGGAGTGCCTTCGGTCGCGAGCTTTTTCTTGAATAGAAAATTCCTCGCGTACCCGTCCGAGACCTCGACAAGATCTCCCTTTTTACCGAGTTTATTCACGTCATCGATCAGAATGACCTTCACAGCTATTTCCTCCTCGCGCGTTTTCTCAAGTCGAACCCCATGTCAGCTATGCCCACGATCGCGAAAATATTCTCGAGGACCGTCACGATCGGGACGAGCACTATCATAACAACTCGCGCGAATTTGGGAAAGCCTCGATTCTCCATAAAAAAACACGCCGCCGCGAGTCCCTGAATCGCGAAAATGAACCTGGTTACGGCGTTCAAATTGGCGCCGGCCTGTCTCAACAAGAACATATCGGCGTTGTCCCCGGCCGCGATCTGAAATAAAACTCCGACCGCGAGAGCAAAGAGGACGTTTTTAGGAAACGCCCAACTGCTGAACGGCGGCAGCGAAAAGAACTTTTCTTCGGATCGCCTCGCATGAATGTACGAAGCGAGAGAATAAGAGGACAGGACCTCCGCGGAGGAGAAAATTATCAACCCGCACGGGATATACGTAACGAAATAGTCCACGGCCTTCGACAGATTCGCCCTGAAAACCGCCGATTCCCCAGGCAGAGACGAGAGACGCGGCTCCCAAAAGGCCAGCAGCGCCTCCTCCATCTTGACCGGGTCGGGGAACAGGAGGTTCTCGCCGGTGATCCAGGCTGACATGAACGCCGCCGTAATAGCGCACAAGATCGCGAAGGCCACTCCCAGGAATACAGTCTCTCCACCCTTCGTTCTCCTTGCCGCGACGCCTAACAAGACTCCCGAAAGACCTAACGTAAAAAAATAAACAATCGAAAACACCGGAGGCAGCATTAGAAGAAGGAGAAAGGATATGAAAAAACTCGAAAAAAAACCCCAGACGGCGCCGTGCTCGAATGTCAGTAAAATTATCGGGACAGGGTAAATCAACATCAGGGGCAGAGTGAAAAATGGAAAAAAAAGACCCGCCATAAAGAGCGCAAAGCTCGCCGAGGAATAAATGAGCCAATCTTTCGCGGTCGCGCCTGAGGTCATTTCAGTTTCTCGATTTTCATAATACAATAAGTATGTAGAAAAAGCAAAAGAAAGGGAAAAGGGAGAACTCGGGAAAGGCGATCCAATCGACTGAACGACATTTTTTCGTTTGCGAATGCAGAGACTATCGGGGTTTTAATCTTTACCCTTCAGGCCTCTGGCAATAAATCAGCCTTCCCTAGTATTCTTTGAGTGAAATGGAGCAGGCTTGTTCGCCTCTCTCGCCGTCCCCGGCGCGGCAGAACCGCGTCCAGTGAACATTTCATAGTCAAAGGCTATTAAATCAGCGATTCCCGGAGTTCCCCCCGCGCTTTCTTTTGGGTCTTCGCTTAATCCGAGGTAAATGGCAGAAGAGCCAGGAAGCGCGCTCTTTTAATCGCCCTCGTGAGCTGGCGCTGGTGTTTCGCGCAAGCTCCGGTGACGCGCCTGGGGATGATCTTTCCCCTGTCGGTTATGTATCTCCGAAGTTTCTCGGACTCCTTGTAATCCACGCGCGCGATCTTGTCCGCGCAATAGTGACATACCTTCGGCCGGCGCTTGCGCCTCTTTCTGAATTGATTATCCACTAAAATTCAACTCCTTCACTCAAAACGGAACGTCCACGTCGCTATTGCCAGAGGAGTCGCCAAGCTCCGAAAAATCGAGCGGGAAGTCCTCCTCGAACTCGATTTCATCCCTCAGACTGCCGACATCCCCATCGTCCTGCGTAGTTTGCTCGCGCTGAGGCGCCGCCGCGGGACGGCTCTGGTAAGGCGGCTGCTGCTGACGGGGCGCCGGGATGTCTCCGTAAGAATCGTCGTCTCTGCGGCCCGAAGAGAGCAGGGTGAGATTTTCAGCCACTACCTCCGTGGCCCATTTCCTGCCGCCGGTCTTGGGATCTTCGTACTCGCGCACCTGCATCCGGCCCTCAACCAGTACAGGGTTGCCTTTGCGCAGATATCTGTCGCATATATCAGCCAGAAACGCCCACGCAACGACCGGGATAAAATCCGTCTGCTTCTGAAGTTCGCCGGTGAGCTTATTCTTCCATTGCCGGCCAACCGCGACCGTTATACGGGCAACCTTCTGCTTGCTTGGCGTATGCCGTATGTCCGGATCGCGAGTCAGATTGCCCATAAGAATCACCTTATTAAAGCCTCTCGACATGGCGATCCTACTCCTCGTCCATGGACACTACCAAGTGTCTCAATACCTGCTGACGAAGGCCGAGAATCCTGTCGAGTTCGCGAATCTGGTCAGCAGGGGCTTTCATCGTTATCATAGCGTAAAAACCCTCTTGCTGTTTCTTGATGGGATACGCCAAACGCTTCTTGCCCCACAGGTCGATCTTCTCAACCTCAGCTCCCAATCCGCGCACGACCTCGGCTATATCCTCAGTCACCGCCTTGTGGTCCTCCAACTCCGCGACCAGTATAACCGTCAATTCGTAAAGTCGCACGTCCGTCACCTCCTCCCTATGGTCTTGTGAGCCGCAAAAGCGGCTCTCTGGCTTCCTTAATCTTATAAAGGAAGCAGGGATAACAATAGAGCATTATATCCCCTCGCATATATTTGCGCAACCGTTTTTTGCGACCTTGTTCCCTCTCGTTCCCTCTTGTTCTCTCACTGCCTCGAAACGGTCTTGAAACTGTTTTTCCGGCAAAAATTAATTTTTTAGCGAGAACCCCTCTCGCGCCGCGCTCATCTGCGTCGATATTAATAATAGTACACGCTCGCGTCTGTTACTATGGACGCGGAAGGCGTAAAATAGGATCCGGCGCATAGCTATAAGGAAAAAATATTTTATGAAAAGAGGCCACTGTATAATGAAGAAAACTCTCTTATGCATCGCGGCAATTTTAGCCGCAATGACCGTCGCGGGCGCGGAGGCTGCGACGCCCTATAGCTACAGATTCGACGATATATCCGGGCCCAGCGGAAGGGGCGCCCAGTGGATAGTCGTCACCAGGTCCAACGATTCCAGAGGGGCGCCGATCGGCGGGGAGCGCGGCGAAGTCATCAGAACGAACGCCGATATAGTAAACTCCAGGGACCATGTGTATATCTCAGGGACAAGCGGTACTCAGGGCGCCACTCTGGAGGACGAGCCGATACTCTACGTCTTTTTGGCTTTTCCAAATTTCTCCGTGTCCCCGTCCGTCGAGTTCTCGCTGAGAAATCAGGGGCAGGCGATCCCGTATACGCAAGACGTAACAATCGCGGGGGACTCCTATAGGGTCGAGAGGACGTCTTTGCCGGACAGCACGGGAAGTTCCGGGAGCTACCGCTTCGACCTCTTTAAATCGATCCGCGAGGATCGGTACGGGACCGAGCGTCTTTATATGAGCTTCCATCAAAACCCCGACTACACTCCGTCGCAGACGCTCGTGATTCCACTGATACTGGCGAACGTCGCGGATGGAAGCGCCGCGCGGAACCCGCTGCTCATCAAGGCGACCATGCGCGACAATAACGATAACATCGTGGCGTATGACCGCTTCACATGGGGTGTCGCCGAGAACATCGAGGTCGGAGGGCAAAACGACTGGATATTCGTGCCGCTGGAAAACAGCGATATTAACGCAAACCCCGTGTCGTACAACCTGACGACGGACATCACCAATTACTCAGGAATCAGGTACGCGTTGGACCGATACGATCTCCTGTCGCAGAGAGAGACGCTCTTCCCGAGCGCCTGGGCGCTGGACCTTCCGCCCGAGGTGACGGACATACCGTCGGTGGTGTCGCTCGACGGGCTCAGCCACGTGCCTCCCGGCTTCATAACGACCTATAATCAGAGCTTCGACGTCGTCAGCGGCCGGAAGAACATCTTCAGCATGTACTCGGTCGATCCGGCGGGAATACCGTATGACATGGTTCTTGCACACCCGCCGATATTCGGGGTAAAGCGCGGAGAAAAATCCGGAACGGATTATTTTGTCTCCGGGTTCGAACTGCTTCCCTCCGATACCGAATTTCTCAGAAAAGCGGCGGACGCGCTCGGCGGACGCGAGGCCAAGATCTTCTCGGGAGACGTATCGGGCTCGATCGACGGCGTTTTTGCAACCGCAGACGCGGTGAGCGCGATAAAGGTCAACGCCGCGATGCCGGAGGGGCTGCTCCGATCGAACGACGTGACGGGGCTGCTTCCGCTGCACGTAACTTTCAACATGCCGAACGGTCACAGGTTTATCTCTCCCCGCTGGAACGCTCTCGTCACGGAGTGGAAGAACTCGGGCCAGGCGAGAGACATTTTCTCTAGGTACTACAGCCTGTACAGCTACGACAGCTCCGGGAGAAAGACCGATCTGTTCGAATGGCTCAGGAACAGAGGGGCCTTCGAAAAAGTGGTCAAGGTGTTCATAGACGAAGCCAGACAGCGCGTGAGCCTCAGTTTTATAGTGATGCTGACCGACAAAGACTCTCAGAGGTTCGACATACTCCGCGACAGCAGCGTGATATCGCAGAACAGCTTCGACTATCTCGTGATCGGAGACAGCAACGCCAACGACTACTGGGACATGACCTTTTTCGTCGCGCCGCTCGAGGAAGCACTGGATGAGGACGGGGATGGAACCGGCGGCGGAAGCGGAAAAGGCGATTCCGGCGGCGGCGGCGGATGCAGCTCGGCGGGATTCTCCGTTTTTGCCCTGACCGTGGCGGGCGCCGCGCTAGCGATTCGCAAAAAGAGGCGGGCTGACGGTGCGTAAATTTATACTGGCGCTGCTTCTGCTGCTGGCGTCCCGCCACGGCGTTTACGCCGCTGACGAGGTTTACGTCAGAATGAGCGGCATACCGAACTACATGGCCGACGCCGGCCAGTCGTGCAGCCTCACGGCTGTCGTCCGCTTCCCGAACGGAACCTCGTCCTACACGGAAGAACTCACGTGGTCGAGCAGCAACACGGAGGTCGCCCGCATCGACGACTCGGGCAACCTCTTCTCGGTCGGCGTCGGAACGACAGTCATAAGCGTGTCGGCGGATCTGCACGGATGCATAGACAGATCGGAACTCACGGTCGTCCGGAACCGGAGATATATCGACGTCGGCGCCGAGACATGGGAGAGGATGACGAGCTTCAACGACTCCATTAAGGACAGGGGAGCGCAGTTGTATTTTTGGGACTTCAACCCCGCCTGGGCCGCCTCCCCGGCGTTTACGTCGGAGTTCAGGCGGCTTTACGGCTCAGACGGGCGGCTGCTGACGAATATCGGCGAAGAAAACGCCGCAGAATTCTATTCATTGGAAAGGGCCCCCGTCTCGCTCGCGCAAATCAAACCGTCGGCCGGAATCCTCATGACGACAAACGAGGATCAGATCGCGCTCCTGCCGCTCAAATTCACGTTCAACCTCGAATGGAGCGAGGTTGAAAATATTCTCGAAAGAACGAGCGTCTCCTCGGTAAGCGAAGCGGACGTGGTCGATCTCTTCAAAAAAATCAGGCTGGTGTTCACGGGCGACGGCAGAAGAACCGCGACCGTCATCGACTGGAAGGGAGACAGGGGAGTCGGCGCGGCAAGCGCGCTGTCGAGCGAAGCTCTGAAGTTTAACAGCGGAAACAACCTCGCCCTGCAAATTGAAGCTCTCCTATGCGACGCGCCGAACCCCGGCGTCAGGAGCGCCGACATAATCGGCGGCAGACTCGTGGTCGCCGACAACGCCCTCAACGGAAGAATAGCCGGAGAAATGCTGCTCGCGGCGGCGTCCTCCCAGGACGACTGGACAGACGAGGACGACGAGGACTCGGGCGGCGGCGGCTGCGACGCTGGTTTCGTGCCCGCCATGGCGGCGATCGCCGCCGCTTTTGCCGCGGGGCTCGCCACGCGCCGCAAAAAAAATAAGTAAATACACTGATGATTCCATTTTTTATTTGATATAATCGGTAAAGTTAAGGAAAGGCAGATTTATTGTCAGAGGCCTGACGAGTAACGGTTAAAGAAAAGGCAGATTTACTGTCAGATGCCTGAAGGGTAACGATTGATTCTTGAAATAAAGTAAACGCAGGCTTCAACCGATATTGATAATGAGAAAATATCAACGCCGCGTCACGAGGAGGCTGTTCTTATGTCGGAGTCTATGTTTCAGGTAGCGGGGGTCGCGTCCGGGATCGCGTGGGACGAAATTATCACGAAGACTCTGGAGGCCGCGAGCAAGCCGGCGCAAATCTGGCAAAGCAAAATAGACACTCTCGAGTACAAAAAATCGATGTACCAGGAGCTGTCGGCCGCTTTTTACAAGTTGCGCAACACGCTGACCTCGCTCCGCTACGCGTCCACATACAAGGCGAAGACCGCCGAGTTCGCGGTGAGAAACCCCGGGGATACCTTCACCTTTAATGGAACCACCTCAACGAAGAGCATGGACGCCGCGTCGATCATCAAGGCCACAGTGAACGCGGACGCGGATATCTCACAGTGGAAAATAGACGTGCAGCAGGTGGCGAGGGCTCAGCAGCAGTACTCGAAGCGATTCGACGACGCGACCGCGAAGCTGGGTCTGTCGGGCACCTTCAAAATACGCCAGGGTTCTCAGGTCGCCGAGATAGAGATCAAGACCGACGACACGTTGAACACCATCAACCAGAAGATAGCGACCGCGAAAGACCAGAGCGGAAAGCGGCTCGCCGGCGTCACGGCGAAGCTGATCGACAACAGGTTGGTGATCGAGAGCACACTCACCGGCCTCATCAACACCGGCAAGAAAGAGTCAGAAGTAGTCGCGGCGGACGGCTCGGACACGATGCTCTTGCCGCGCGCAGGCGTCGTCGCGACATATCCGCCTCAACTCGCGACATATCCGCCAGAACTCCTGTCCGTAAATGTTGAGGGAACCAATTATATTAAAGGCACGGATTTCACATATACAGACGTCTATGCTGCTTCACCGCCACCGCCTCGTGAGGCAGGAACGATTACCTGGATTTCGCAGATTCCTGACAAGGGCGATGAAGTCACGCTCGGTTACGGTTGCGCTGTAACCGTTAACCGCACGACAGGTCAGATGACCGACACAGCGATCGACGGGCTCCCCTCTGGCGTCGATTATGATTTGACCAATATGGATTTCGAAATAATCGACAAGAACGGTAAAAAATACACGTATGGCGCCACTGCCGACTTTACGATAGACGTCTCGGATCCTGTAAATCCAACCATACAATGGAATGATCCGTTAAACGTTCCCCCTGACAACGAAAACTACAGCCTCATTGTCACCCAAACCGCTAATAACTATTCGACCGATCAGAACACGTTTTATCTCGAATTCTCCGACGCGGCCGGCGAGGGCTTACTGACTCAGCTTGGCTTGTACGATGCTACAATAACAGATGATACTACAACACCATACGATGAAAGATTCCTCAACGTATCCCTCGCCCAGGACGCGATACTC
>JAISQP010000129.1 GCA_031274115.1 Synergistaceae bacterium | reverse complement strand
TGGGGTAGCGTTATGAGCCGCCATGCGGCAAAAATTCATCAGGGATAAGCTTTGCAGGCCTATTTTTTGTGGTTTGCTGTTGGGTTTTAACTGCATGATAGCGAACCTGTGGTTTGAGGAATGACTCGCGTTATTGACAATGGGGCGCGGCGGTATTAATATCCAATCGGCCGTTAAGTTAGGTGTTGCATACTTTCAACGCCGTGAAGGGGGAGTGTTTTTGAAAAATAGAATCATCAGCGGTGTCAGCGCGTTAATACTCGGTCTTTTAATATCCATGGGGCCCCGATATCTTTTCAAGGTTTGCGAGCCGGCGCCTGGCAGCCGTTTCATGAACTGTCATTGGACGGCGCGGGCCGAACTCGGCGTCGGCGTTATGATCGCGGTCCTCGGGCTTACGCTTCTGGTTTTTAAATCAGGCGGAACGAGGCTGGGCGTCGCGTGCGCGATTTTTTTATCCGGCGCGCTCGTCCTGTCGTTTCCGCACGCGCTCATCGGGGGGTGCGCCATGGAGGCGATGGCGTGCAGGAGGACGGCGTTTCCCGCTCTTACCGTTCTTGGCGTGCTGACAGTCGTCGGTTCGGCGCTTGAAATTTTTTATTTGTATCGCGGGAGGATAGTTTGACGGAATGGATACTGGACCTTGCCTGACTTTTTACGATATCTCGATGTGCAACCTGCGCCGCAGGCCCTTTCGGAGCGCGTGCCTCGCGGCTATTGTGGCGATTTTATCGTTTGTGCTGTTTGGGGGCTCCGTTCTGGTCTATGGCCTCGCAAAGGGCGCGGACAGCCTGTCGAAGCGCCTCGGCGCGGACATAATGATCGTTCCGAGCGGTTATGAGTCGGCCGCCGGCGGTATTCTGCTGCGCAGCGAGCCAAGCACTTTCAGCATCGACTCGGAGTGGCTCGGTAAGGTATCGTCCATGGAGGGGGTCGGCGCCGCGTCGCCGCAGCTGCTCGTCGCCTCGCTCAACTCGGAGTGCTGTTCCGTGCCGGTTCAGTTGATTGGTTACGACCCGAACACAGATTTTATCATCGGGCCGTGGATTAAGACGCGCCTTCAGGGTCCGGTTTACGGCGGCAATGTCGTCGTCGGCAACGCCATCAACGCGGAAATCGGCGGCAAGCTGAAATTCTTTGAGCGCGAGTATACGGTCGCGGCAAAGCTCGACAGGACAGGAATGGGGTTTGACGCCTCCGTTTTCATGACGATAGACGCGGCCAGGGCGGCGGCCGGCGACTTCGTGAGGCAGGGCGGGCATTTCCCGGCTCGCGCTGACTCCATATCGTCCATCTTCCTGCGCGTTTCGGACGGCTTCTCGGTGGACGAGGTAGTCGGCGGCATACAGAAAAAATACGGATACGGCGACAGCGGGATAGCGCTTGTACCGACGAGAAAGTTCATACATAACGTGGCTTCGGGGCTCAATACGCTTGTCTTCTTTATCGTCGCCCTGGAATCCATTATATGGATCATGGCGGCGCTCGTGCTGGCGATAGTCTTTTCGGCGACGGTCAGCGAGCGGCGGAGGGAGTTCGGCATATTCAGATCGCTTGGGGCAACGAGAGGAAAACTGACCGCGCTCGTCCTGTTCGAGTCGGGGCTCATAAGCTTCTATGGAGGAGTCATAGGGACCTTTCTGGCGGGTCTGGCGGTGCTGCCGTTTCGCGTTTACATTGGCAGCGTTCTCGAGATGCCGTACATACAGGCGCCCATCGGCAGACTGGCGCTCATTTTTTCGGCAAGTCTGCTGCTGTCGTTCGCCGTCGGCCCTCTGGCCTCCCTCATGCCTTCGATAAAGGCCGGCAAGAGCGACGTATATTCGGTGATAAGAGAGAGCGATATATGATGCTCGAAGCGACCGGGCTTAAAAAGGAGTACAGGCGCGCCGGCGCGCCATTTCTCGCGGTAAACGACGTTTCACTGAGCATCGGCGAGGGAGAGTTCGTCTGCGTCATGGGACGGTCCGGAAGCGGGAAGAGCACTCTGCTCAATATGCTGGCCGGGACGCTGTCGCCGACGTCCGGCGATATCTCTTTCCGGGGCCGGAAATATTCGTCGCTTACGGATCGCGCGCTTTCGGCGTTGAGGGGCGCCAAAATCGGCTACATCATGCAGGGAATGTGCGTGCTTCCAAACTTCACTGTTCTTCAAAATGTGACCATTCCGCATTTTTTCAATAAACTGCACTCCAACCCGGAGGGGCGCGCCCTCTTTCTGCTCGAACAGGCAGGTATCCCGCATCTGGCGCAGCAGTATCCTTCGAGCCTCTCGGGAGGCGAGCTGAGAAGAGTCTCGATCGCGAGGGCGCTCTTCAATTCGCCTGAACTGCTTATAGCGGACGAACCCACGAGCGACCTCGACGACGAGACCACGTCCTTCATCATGCGGCTTTTCGAGTCAATCACCAGGGACGGCGCATCTATCTTGATAGTCACTCACGACTCTGACGCCGCCGCCCGCCGCTGCCGGCGCTACTCGATGGAATCCGGCGCCTTGATTCCGGTTGTCGATTAGAATAACTTATCGAAGGGACGCTCATAGACCAGTTCTCCTCCGAT